>JAGVVH010000009.1 GCA_019135895.1 Bacteroidota bacterium
CGTTATTATGATCCGGAAACTAATGATAGCTATATTCCTTATGTTATTGAGACCTCAATAGGTGTTGACAGGATGTTTCTGGCTGTACTAAGTAACGCCTACGATGAAGAGGTATTGGAAGATGGGTCAACGCGGACTGTTTTAAGATTTCCGGCTCAACTTGCTCCTAATAAAGTTGCTGTATTACCTTTGGTAAAAAAAGACGGTCTTTCTGAAAAAGCTAGGGAAATCATGGATGTATTAAAATTTGAGATGCCATGTCAATTTGATGATAAAGATGCCATTGGGCGTCGTTATCGTCGTCAAGATGCTATTGGCACTCCTTTTTGCGTGACAGTTGACAATCAAACCATCCAGGATAATAGTGTTACAATCAGAGAGAGAGATTCTATGCTACAATACCGTATTTCAATTGATAACTTGGTAGCCGAATTTAAAAATAAATTAAAATGAAAAAATTATTATTATTTGTAATCATTTTCCCTTTATTTAATTCATTGTCAGCTCAAAATCTTAAAACTTTTATCAACTACAATACTTTCTGTACAGACAAACTCGAGCCTTATGTTGAGTTAACTTTTTTAATAAATGGGAGATCCGTTAATTATGTGTTGAACGAGAATCAGAAATATCAGGCCGAAATTGAAATTAAGGTCGAATTTCAAAAAGATGATTCTGTTGTCAACAATCTTCACTACATCATTTTAAGTGATGAATATCAGGATACAATCCTGGCCAATAAGCAAAATTTTGCTGACATTCAGAATGTCAAACTACCCAATGGAAAATATTTTTTAAATTTCGAGATTAAGGATCTTCATAATCCTGAAAATCCTGTCAAATACATTGACAATCTTGAAGTATATTTTCCCGAGAACAAAGTTTCCTCATCAGGAATTCAGCTCTTAAGAGAAATTAAGCCGGCAAATGAGAATGATTTTTTTATAAAATATGGATATTCAATGCCGCCATTATATGATGATTATATTCCTGAAAGAATGGAAATTTTGCCTTATATGACAGAAATTTATAATACAGACAAAGTTCTCGGCGAAAACAATCAATTTTTGGTAAAAAGCCATATTGAAAATTATGGAAATCAGTATAATTATTTTACTCCTATATCCGTATTCAATGAATTTAAGAGTGCTCCCATAACAGTTTTTGTTAATCAACTAGATATAAAGTCTCTTCCCAGCGGAAACTATAATTTGGTTGTTGAGTTGATGACTTCCGATTCTACTGTACTTGCTTATAATTCCATATTTTTCCAAAGGAGCAATCCAAAAATTCAGCTTGAGATTTCAAATTTTGACAATGTTGATATCAGCAATTCTTTTGTTAGCAAAATTAAAGATCCAAAAATTTTACAAGAATATGTATCTTGTTTATATCCTATCGGGAACCGAATGGAACAGGAGTTTTTTAATACCCGGGTAAAAGTAATTCCTTTTGACAAACTGCAAAACTTCTTTTATGCTTTTTGGATGAAACGAAATCCTTCCGATCCGGAAGGGGCATGGCTTGAATATTACAACAAAGTAAAATTTGTTCAAAATACTTATGGAAGTAAAATAATCAAGGGATATCGTACTGACCGGGGAAGAGTATATTTGCAATATGGTCCTCCAACAAACATCACAGAATCACCCTATAACCCCACTACCTATCCTTATGAAATATGGCATTATTATTATGTAGAAGATCAGTCAAATGTCAAATTTATTTTCTATAATAGAGATTTAGTATCCAATGATTATGAATTACTTCATTCTGATAAAACGGGAGAAATCCATGACCCTGCTTGGCAGATGAGGCTTATGAAACAACGTCATGATGCCACTAGTGATCCTTATCAAAAGAAACCCGATGACTTTTGGGGGAACGACATGGATGACAACTGGAGAAATCCCTAAAATTACTCGTAATACTTTTATAATTTGATAAATAGATGAAAAGGATATTAGATATTGTTTTTTCTACATTGGCCATAATTTTCTTTTCCCCGCTCTTAATTCTAATATCTTTTTTGATTGTTATTGATTCAAAAGGAGGTGTTATCTATTCCCAAACAAGAGTGGGTAAAAATAATGTTGATTTTAATTTACTAAAATTCAGAACCATGAAAATCAATTCTGATAACCATGGTTTACTTACTTTAGGGAACAGAGATCCCCGAATTACCCGTGTAGGCTATTATCTCAGAAAAACAAAAATTGACGAATTTCCACAATTAATTAACATTATTAAAGGTGATATGAGTATTGTTGGACCGCGGCCTGAAGTTCGGAAATATGTTGACATGTATAATGATACACAAAAAAAGGCTTTATCTGTAAGTCCCGGACTGACTGATTATGCTTCATTGGCTTATATAAATGAAAGTGAAATACTTTCAACAACAAATGAGCCTGAAACAGTTTACATTACAAAAATAATGCCTCATAAGATTGAGCTGAATCTTCACTATATCGAAACCCAAAATCTTACTGAGGATTTTAAAATTATTTTTAAGACCATATATCTTTTATTGAAAAGGAGATAACAAATTTTGCTTTTTTCTAATTTTAGATTTTCCCGGATGGCAAAATAATATTATCTTTGTCATCAGTAAAATTACTATTTTCATACAATAAATTCTTAATTATGAGTGAGTTTACACACCTCCACGTACACACTGAATATTCAATATTAGATGGTTTAGCAAAAATACCCGAATTAATAAAGAAATCTTATGATGACGGCATGCGTGCTATGGCAATAACTGATCATGGCAATATGTTTGGAGTATTTTCATTTGTAAAAGAGGTGTCAAAATTTAACTCTAAATTACCGGCAGAAGAGGAACCTTTTAAGGCAATAATTGGCTGTGAGATGTATGTTGCCCGGAAAAGCCGATTTAGCAAAAACAGTAAAGAAGACCGAAGCGGCCACCATCTCATTCTCCTTGCAAAAAACATGAAAGGCTATACAAATCTGTCAAAACTATCCTCTTATGCATACAGTGAGGGACTATATTATACACCCCGTATTGACAAAGAGTTGCTGAAACAATATTCCGAAGGTATTATTGCCTGTTCAGCTTGCTTAGGAGGAGAATTAGCTCAGGTGATTATGCTGCACAACCATTCCACTCACCAAGGAGAAATTCAGGGGCAATTACAATTGACAGAAGCCAGTAAAATAGTCGAAGAATTTAAGTCAATATTTGGGGATGATTACTATTTAGAATTGCAAAGAAACGGGCATTCAGAACAATACCTCGTAAACGAAGCTCTTATAAAACTTTCAGCCCAACATAATGTAAAATGTATTGCAACGAATGATGTACATTTTGTAAACCAGGATGACTACGAAGCTCATAAAATGTTGATTTGTATTAACACAAGAAGGAACTTTTATTCTTCCGAAGGAGCCATGCAGGATGAAGATGCAGACAACGGATTTGCATATTCCGGACAGGAATATTTGAGAACAACTTCTGAGATGAAAGAGCTATTTGCTGATTACCCTGATGCAATTACAAACACTCAGGAATTATCTTCAAAAATTGAATCAATCAAAATCACTAGGCCTGTTGAGTTGCCACAATTTGAAGTTCCGTCAGAATATGAAGATGAAATCGCTTATTTATCTTACTTAACCTGGGAAGGTGCTAAAAAGAGATATTCTGAAATTACAGAAGAAATTAAGGAACGTATTGAATTTGAAATTAATGTTGTAAAGACAATGGGATTTCCCGGCTATTTCCTTATTGTATGGGATTTGATTAATGCAGGAAAGCAAATGGGCGTGCGCTTCGGCCCGGGGCGAGGTTCTGCTGCCGGCTCCATCCTATGTTATTGTATTGGGATTACTAATATTGATCCAATTAAATATGGGCTACTTTTCGAACGTTTCTTAAATCCTGACCGAATTTCTATGCCTGATATTGATATTGACATTGAAGATTCGGGCAGAGATAAAGTACTCCAATATGTTATTGATAAATATGGAATTGAAAAAGTTGCCCAAATTGTCACTTTTAATACTATGGCAGCCAAGTCCTCCATTCGCGATTGTGCCAGAGTTTTAAATTTAAGTTTGGATGAGTCTGACAAACTTGCCAAATTGATTCCTACGAAATTACCTTCAAAGAAAGACAAAGACAAAAACAAAAACAATGCTAATGAAGATGCAGAAAAAATAGTTGTCGATTCGGGTGACTCTGCACTTGTCACTATAGAAAAAGCAATCAAGTTAGTTCCTGAATTACAAAATGAACTTACGAAAGGAAGCGATTTGGTTAAAAAAACCATACAATTTGCTCAGAAGCTTGAAGGTACAGTCAGGAGCAATGGAGTTCATGCCTGCGGAGTTATCATCGGCAGAGACAACTTATATAATTTAATACCCCTTCATACATCAAAAACCACTAATACTCTTGTTACACAATACGAAGGGATTTTTGTGGAAGAAGCCGGTCTGCTGAAAATGGACTTCTTAGGACTTAAGACTTTAAATATCATCAGCTCAACTCTTGAAAATATCAAAAAAAGACATGGTATTGAAATTGATATTGACAATATATCGCTCAATGATTCAAAAACATATCAAATATTTAGCACAGGAGACACTACCGCAGTTTTTCAGTTTGAAAGTGAAGGAATGAGAAAATCTCTTCAAGAGCTAAAACCTGAGAATATTGAGGATATCATTGCAATGGTTTCTCTTTATCGTCCCGGGCCTATGGATAAAATACCAATCTATATCAACCGTAAGCATGGAAAAGAAAAAATAAAATATACCATTCCTATAATGAGTAAATATCTTGATGAGACATACGGGATAACGGTCTATCAGGAACAAGTCATGTTAATATCCAGACAATTAGCAAATTTTACGAGAGGACAATCGGATCATTTGAGAAAAGCAATGGGGAAAAAGAAAGAGAAGGAAATGAATGAACTGGAGGAAAGTTTTTATAAGGGGGGAATGGAAAATGGTCACAATGTTGAGTTTCTGAAAGAGATTTGGAGTGATTGGAAGAAATTCGCAGAATATGCTTTTAATAAGTCTCATGCCACCTGTTACGCTTTTGTGGCTTATCAAACTGCTTACCTTAAAGCTAATTATCCTGCAGAATTTATGGCTGCAAATCTCACCAACAATCTTGACAATCTTGAGAAAGTAACTTCATTAATTGAAGATACAAACAGAATGGGGATTAAGATTCTTAACCCTGACATTAATGAATCAGAACTTACCTTTACCGTAAACAAAAAAGGAAATATTCGTTTTGGTTTAGGAGCATTAAAAGGGGTTGGGGCATCAGCCGTTGAGTCTATTATTGAAGAGCGAGTGAAAAATGGAAACTTTGTCAATATTTTCGACTTTATTAAAAGAATAAATTTGAGAAATTGTAATAAACGTGCTCTTGAATCATTGGCATATGCGGGTGCTTTTGATGGTTTTAAAGAAATGCACAGAGCTCAGTTCTTTCACGATGATGGAGATGGACATTCCTTTTTGGAAAAAATAATCACTTATGGGAATAAAGCCCAGTCAAGTGTTAATCATGCCCAATTTACCATCTTCGATGATGCTCCGGAATTATCAAGTGTTTGCGACCCTCTTATTCCCGAATGTACCCCCTGGAATCCAATCGTACAACTGAAACATGAAAAGGAAATTGCAGGATTTTATATCTCAGGTCATCCACTTGACGATTATAAAACAATTATTGACAACTATACCAATTCAACTCTAGAAGACCTGAAAGATCCCGGTAATTATAAAAAATATATTGGGAAAAACATATGTTTTGTTGGGCTGGTTACTGAATCACAACAATCAATAACCAAAAATAATAAAGAATACGGCAAAATAACTATTGAAGACCATTTCAACTCCTTTCAATGGATGCTGTTCGGAGAATCCTATACTAAATACAAACATCTTTTCGAACCAGGAAAACAATTATTTTTCAAAGCGAAGGTAAAAGAGAGATACTATGGAGGTGATATACAGGGGGAAAAGCAATACGAGCTCTATCCTTTCGAGATCTTTTATCTTCATGATGCTTTTGATAAATTATGTAAACAAATAACGCTGACCCTTCAAGTAAATGATTTATCACCAAATATTGCATTTCTTTTAAAAGAGATAATTGACAAATCAAAAGGGAAAAAACCTCTTTATATAAGAGTAGTTTCTGATGACAAAGAGTTTCATTTAGATTTTTTTGCATCAGAAATAAAAATCAACCCTGAACACTTTATTAAGAATTTTAATCTTCAGATTCCTAATAAAATCGTACTTGAATAATGAAATATTCCAATAAAACTATTGATATTTTCAGCATAGTAAAAAATATTATGCAACAAAATATCGTCTTTTTTTATTGATTTAAAGAAGATAATAAAGAAAATAACTATTATCATAAATATTGCCATTTTTACTATAAAACTGATATATAGATGCTTAGTAATAAAATAGCTGTTTTTCAGAATAAAAAATGAATATTAAAAGAAATAAATCTTTAAGAAAGCGTATAAACAAAAAAAGATTATCTTTGCAGCATTATTATTTAAATTAATTTATAATGAACATTTTTATTGGAAGCTTACCTTTTTCAACTAAGGAAAGTGAATTAAGAGAATTCTTCGAAGCATACGGAGAAGTTAGTACAGCAGCCATTATTTCTGACAAATACACTGGAAGAAGTAGAGGTTTTGGATTTGTTGAAATGCCTGATTCAAACGCAGCAAAAAAAGCCATTGAAGAATTAAATGGCAGTCAAGTTGAAGGTCGTTCTATCGTAGTGAAAGAAGCTATCGAAAGAGACGAAAACTCAAGAAGAAGTAGTGACAATGGGAACTACAGACCAAGAAGAGATAATGGTTATAATAACAGAAGATCATAATTAAGTAATTTTCAATATTGTTATCATATTTCAATTAAAAAGGGCAAGCTCACAAATAAGCTTGCCTTTTTTGTTTGGAATGATTTTAAATCAGACAAGTATAAATATGATTATTTTTGCGGACCATAATCTATAAAAATGACAACATATCTTTGGGGAAACAACAGAAGATTTAATTCCTATAAAAGATTCTTAAAAGAGCACTTTGGATCAAGAGTTCAGAAACTTACTCTTGATGCAGGTTTCAGTTGTCCTAATCGTGACGGAACTGTTGGTCATGGAGGATGTAGTTATTGTTTAAATGATGCTTTCAATCCCTCCTATTGTATTTCTTCAAAAAGTGTTGAACAACAACTGGAAGAAGGAATCGAATTTCATCTAAACAGATATCGCCGGGCCGAAAGTTATTTGGCTTACTTTCAAGCTTTCTCAAACACTCACGCGCCGCTCAGTAAAATGAAAGAGATCTATCGTCATGCCATCGAACATCCACTTATTAAAGGAATTGTCATCGGCACAAGACCTGATTGCATTGATGAAGAAAAATTGGACTATTTTTCAGATTTGCAAAAAAAGATTTTTGTATCTATAGAATATGGAGTAGAAACTATTCGCAACAAAACACTTGAACGAATTAACCGTGGACATACTTTTGAACAATCACGGGAAGCGCTCCAAATGACTTTCGAGAGAAATATTCATACCGGAGTTCATTTAATTTTCGGACTCCCCGGAGAGACTCCCGATATGTGGTTTGACGATATCAATATCATTAACCAACTCCCAATAAATAGTATTAAATTTCATCAGCTTCAAATTATCAAAGATACACCTATTGAGAAAGAATACAGATGTAATTCGGGAGAATTTTATCCTTTTGAATTGGAAAATTATGTTGATTTTATTGTAAAGTATACTGAAAAATTAAATCCCAAGTTTGTTATTGAGCGTTTCGCCGGAGAAGTGCCCCCAAGGTTTTTGTCGGTAAACAATTGGGGAACGCTTAGATATGACAGTGTCCTTAATAAAATAGAAAAAAAACTAAAAGCAGAAGATACTTATCAGGGACGAATATACAATCAGACACAATATTAAGCTATAATCAGATTCTTATTTTCATCTGCTTATCTCCACCAATAAATTCCTTTTAGGTGAAATTACATATAAGTTCACGCTATATTTATTATTGTGATTAAGTTTATATAAAATGGCATAATAATTACCTTGTTCATCAAGCAGACTCCTTACAAAGTGCAAAGTTTGAATGAGATTCGGAACAACATCTTCATCAAGAAAAAGATCCTTTTCATTATCTGCAAGGGCAATCTCAACATATTGGCTATCAACTTGATTAGATGGGGTTCTCTTCCATTTAATAATATTCCAATTCTTATGGAAAGAAGAAGGCAATTGAGGGTAATTATCGAAAAAATCAGCAGGTGGTTTTTCAAAATAATGGATGTCAGAATTTTTGAGTTGAAGTAATGATACAGAAATACCTGATTTTTTAAAAAAACTTGGGGCATTGATAACGAATAACTCTTTTTCTTCGTGATAATTAAGACTAAAAATTGCTTTTTTTTCCTTTATTTTAGAATAGAATCCATATCCGACCAGAATTAAAATAGCCAAAAAGAAACCGACAAAAATAAATTTTGACACTTTCATATCGGGAAGCATTATTTTAAGAGGTTCTCAGCGGATTCAATTTTATTCTTTATTTCAGGATTTGAAAGACCTTTTTTAATAGCAAGTTTCCAATTTTTAATTGCTTCAGGATAATTTGTTAAATCAAAATAGGCATCTCCCAATACAGAATATATTCTGGCGAGCAGTGAAGTATCAAATGCATACATAGCAGCCTGATTAAGGTAATTCACAGCTATATCATGTTGCAAAAGATTTTGAAAAGCCATACCAAGACTATACAACATCATGGCATTAGTTGGAAACAACTCAGTTATTTCAGCTTCATTATTCACAATAGTTTGGTAATCTTTCAATTGCGATAGAACAAAAAGATAATCTTCCCATATAGTGAACTGAGTACTATTGAGAGATAGCGCTTTTTCTAGTGAAATTCGTGCATCCTCGTAGGATCCTTTCAACAATTGCAGACCAGCCAATGTAGCCCATGCTTCTATGGCATCAGGATGAGAAATGACAATAACATCCACCAATTGACGTGTTTTTTTTATATTCTTCTCATCTTTTGTCGTAAGTGCTTTTGAAAAAAAAGATTGCAGAATGGGCAAAATTTCTTCCATTTCAAGTTCATCACTCTTAAAGGCAGAAAGAAGAGATTTGAAACTTTCATCTTCTTTATTTTTTTCCTGATAGTAATCAGCAAGAGCTAGATGTACATAAGGATTTTCCTTGTCAATTTTGAGAGCATTTTGGAAATATTCATACGCTTTATCAGGCATATTATTGGTCAAATAAATATTTCCTGCCTGAGTATAATATTTCACTTCATAGGGGAATTCCTTAATAAGTTTATCATATTCTGCAACTGCGCTTTTAACATCATTCAAATACAAATAAATATTTTTTTTCGCATCCGTAATTTCATCATTTTTCCCAACAAGTTTTTCAAGACGATCATAAACTTTGATAACTTCATAATATTTTTCAAAATTAAGATAGGCATCAGCCAATGAAAAAAGATAATACTCATTAGACGGCTTCAACTTGCATACCTCTTCCCAATATTTGGATGATTGTTTATAGTCGCCTAAATTGTCGTTTACCTTAGCCATTTCTACAACATACCATTCGTTATGTTTATCTATTTTCATCGCTTCCTGCAGATAATATGCTGCACCGGCATAGTCCTTATTGGCACTTCTGATTTTGCTTAGCATAAAAAAAGCAGCATCATTTTGAGGATTTTTAGAAATCACATAACGAAAATTTGATTCTGCGGAGGTATAATTTTCAGTATAAAAATCTCTAAGGCCATCGGCAAAGGAGGCAGATAATTTACGAACTTCTTCGGGAACAAGAGACTTATTGTAATTTCTAAGAGTATTTTGAGAAAAAGCCGAGAGCAATAATAACTCAGAAAATAAAATAATAGCCACAATTTTTTTAATCATATTAAAATCATTTTTTGAGTCAATAATCACTAATTATTTCAAACGAATCAGATAAAAAAATATTTCATAATCAACAATTAATCAATGCAAGCCACTATGACCGAATCCGCCTGCTCCTCTGTCAGAATCAGTCAGTTCTTCCGCTTCTGACCAAATTACCTTTTCATGTTTAGCGACCACCATTTGAGCAATTCTTTCACCATTATTGATAATAAAATCTTCACTGGATAGATTTACCAAAATCACTTTTATTTCACCGCGATAGTCTGCATCAATTGTTCCAGGTGTATTAAGAACTGTGATACCTGATTTTGCTGCCAGTCCGCTACGAGGCCTAATCTGGGCTTCATATCCGATTGGGAGTTCAATATAAATTCCAGTAGGGACCAAGGCTCGCTCTAATGGTTTTAAGGTTAAAGGGATATCCAAATTGGCACGCAGATCCATTCCTGCAGAATAGGGCGTTGCATATTCAGGTAATGCATTTTTGGAACGATTAACGATAGTACATTTTATATTCATAGTCAAGGTTTTAATTATAATAATATTTTACCTTCTTATAATTAGATTAATATATTTATGATCAATAAGATAAACAACAAAAAGATAAAACAAGAGTAGCAAACTATTTATTGCCATTTTTATTCCAAACGAATCGAAATAAAACAATGTTGATATCAAATATAATGCAACGGCAAAGACTATATAGATAATAATCCGAAGAAGTTTATACTCGATATGATAATAGTGTTGACCAAAAGCATATGAGAGTAACATCATAGAAAAATAGCAAATAAAAGTAGCCCATGCAGAACCCATATAACCGATTACCGGGATTAAAAAATAATTTAGAAGCAAGGTAATCAGAGCTCCAATCAAAGAAATATAGGCACCGAATCTTGTTTTGTCGGTTAGTTTGTACCAGATTGACAAATTGTAAAAAATTCCAAGAAACAAGTTAGCCAGTAATAAAATTGGAACAACCCCCAATCCAACACGATATTCCGGTCCCACAAAATGCTGAATAATATCCATATAGAGCATTATTCCAAGAAAGATAAATGAACAAATAAAGACAAAAACAGACATCACATCAGAATAGGTCTGTTTAGCATCCTGATCTTTTGATTTAGCAAAGAAAAATGGTTCTGCAGCATATTTAAAAGCCTGAATAAAAATTGTCATCATGATAGAAATCTTATAGCAAGCACTATAAATACCAACCTGAGCCTGAGCAATATCTGGTGGTGACAATCTTCGCAGCAACACTCTGTCCATAGTTTCATTCACAATTCCGGCCAACCCTAAAATAAGTAAAGGAAATCCATAGGAAATCATTTTCTTCCACAATTTAAGATCAAAACTCAGTTTAAATTTAAACAATTCAGGAATTAGCAAAACCAAAGTAATAACACTTGCTATCAAATTTGAGATAAAGATATACCCCACTCCTATTTCAGGAGAATAGATATAATGAATCACTTCAGGAGCAAAATTGATTTCCACCAAATACGGGCAAAGAATCAAGAAAAAGAGATTCATTAAAACATTAACCGTAATATTGGTAATTTTAACGAAAGCAAATCTTAAAGCTCTCATTTGAAGTCGTAGTCCGGCGAAAAAGATAGAAGTAAGGGCATCAATACTGATAATAACAGCCAACCAGCTTATATATTCCGGATGTTCATGAAATTGAAGGCCATCAGCAATATTTTGAGAAAACAGAAGACAAAAAACAGTAAACAAAACAGATGTAACTAACAAAGAGATAGTTGCGGTAGAATAAGTTTTCTCTTTAAACTCATCTAATTGAGAAAAACGGAAGTACGCTGTTTCCATTCCGTAGGTTAAGATTACAATAAAGAGACTTACCCAAGCGTATAATTCACCAACAACACCATACTGTGCAGGTTGTGGGAAAAGATAAGTATGCAGGGGAACCAGTAAATAATTCAGGAGGCGTCCAAAAATAGTTGAAAAGCCGTAAATAGCTGTTTGTCCTGCTAATTTCTTAATTGATGCCAAGGTGCAATGTTAATTAAATAGAAATGCAAAATTACAAAAAAAAGCCTCTGATTTTACTGTTTTTTTCCCTTATAAAGATCATACTTAAAAAACTTACACTCAAGCTGACCATTAAAAAGGGTATACCGTCTCGAAGGGTGCAATCCAAGATTTTTAAGAGCATCAAAATCCGAGCTAATAATAAAGGCAGTACATTGAGGATAATTATTTTTAAGGGTATCTCCTATTTGTTTATAAAAGTCATTAATATCGTCTACTTCAAGGCGTTCGCCGTATGGCGGATTCGAAATGATGAAAGCAGGAGTCCTCACAGGTGATGTCAACAGCATATCCTTCTTTTTCAAAGTAATAAAATCCTGTAAACCAGCTTCTTCAACATTTACTTTTGCCATTCCAAGATATCTTGGAGAAATATCATATCCATACAGATTAATATTAATATCGGAAAGAATCCGAGCTTCATCAACTATCCCTTGCCACATTTTATTGTCAAAATTCAGCCAGGAAAAAAATCCAAAATGAGCGCGATAAAAGCCAGCCGGAATATTGAGTGCTGCCATAGCGGCTTCTATCAGAATTGTTCCGGAGCCGCACATAAAGTCAATGAAATCACATTCTCCCTGCCAGCCGCTTAACTTAATCATGGCAGCAGCCACCACTTCATTGATGGGAGCAGGATGGTTTGAAACCTTATAGCCTCTTTTATGTAAAGAATCTCCTGAACTGTCAAGAAAAAGAGTAGCCTGATCATTAAAAATATGAATATGAAACTGCACATCCGGATTCTCTTTATCAACAGAAGGACGAACGCCATACTTATCTCTAAATCTATCACAAATCGCATCTTTTGCCAATACTGAAGCAAAGAGTGGAGAATTAAAAATTGAGTTATGCATCGTAGTACTCACAGCCAAAGTCCCTTCTTTATCAAGAAACTTTTCTGATGGGAAATTAAATATCGAAGAGTAAAAGTCTTTATTACCTGAGAAAGAAAAACTATCAACCTGCAAAAGGATTCTAAGAGCAGTTCGACAATAATAATTAGCCCTATACAAAAGATCAATTGGACCTTCAAATTGAACAGAACGATTCATTATCTGGCAATTTTCAGCACCTAAAGCAATAAGTTCATCGTATAAAAGCGGTTCAATACCGGCAAAAGTTTTGGCTATAAAAATCTCTTTTTTCATCATTATATTTTGAGTTAAAGTATGAAGTATTGAATTAAAAAAATATCATCTGCATATGTTTATTGACTAGAAAAATACAAAAATAGCACAAATTACTTAATATAAACTTTAAAAAAAATGTTCTTTTTTTCAAAAAAATAATTTACTTTGATCATAAAAAATATTGCATTGATTTTCAATACTTTATAAAAATTAAAAAGATTTTTTTTCAAAATAGTTATCAATTTATATTTTTTTTATTTATTATTGCATTCTAAAAAATATTTGAAAAAAACAATTTTTTGTCAATAATTACGTTCCTTAAAGAATTATTTGATATTATAAATTGAATAGAAAAAATAAAATTTAATATTATGGGAAATTCAAAAGGTAAAGTTATGTTAGTCGAAGATAGTCAAAATCTTCGCTTTGTGTTAAGAGATTACTTAGAAATGCTTGACTTCGATGTAGTAGATTTCGGAGATGGGGAATCGGCGTCAAAAGCATTTAATAAAGGTCATTTTGATATTTGTATTCTGGATGTAATGATGCCAGACAAGGACGGATTTACTTTAATTCAGGAAATTAAAAAAATTGACCCTAACATTCCTGTCATTTTCCTCACTGCGAAAACGACTAAAGAAGATAAGATTAAAGGGTTTAAGTTAGGCTGTGATGATTATATAACAAAACCATTCAGCACTGAAGAGCTTGCTCTTCGTATTGAAGCTATCTTAAGAAGAAGCCGAATCATCCACAAGGAGGAAGAAATTCTTTATGAAGAAAAAATATATAAGTTTGGTGATTTTGTTTTTAATTACAGTGCTATGCAATTATTTCACCCAACCAGAACCAGAACTTTAACACGTAAAGAAGCTGAATTGCTGAAATTATTGTGTGAACATCAGAATAAACTTCTTCCAAGAGAAGTGATTTTAAAACAAGTATGGGGTGATGAAGATTATTCTGTGGGCAGAAGTATGGATGTTTTCCTGACAAAATTACGCTCATACATCAATATTGAAAAAGTGAGCAAAGAACACCTTAATCCCGGAGGAGGCCGTCGCGACAAATACAAAGCAGGATTTGAACCCAAAGTTGAAATCTGCAATGTTCATGGAACCGGTTTCATTCTTAAAGTAAGAGAATAACTTTTAAAAGCCTTGCAAATGCAAGGCTTTTTTTTTATAACTTTGCATATCAAATTCAAACTATGATTATAGATAATTTATTCCGAAATGTCGCAGATAAAGGTCATGTGTGTGTCGGCTTAGATACTGATTACCATTACCTCCCCTCTCAATTTGCCAATCAATTTTTAAAAATAAGCGATGCTATTTTTGAGTTCAACAAACAAATAATTGACGCCACGAACGATGTTACTGCCTGTTACAAAATTCAGATTGCCTATTATGAGGCATATGGAATTGAGGGAATGCTGGCTTATCAAAGAACGCTTGCATACCTCAAATCAATAGGAGCATTTTCAATCGGTGATGTAAAAAGGGGGGATATTGCTAAAACAGCTGAGATGTATGCAAAAGCTCACTTTTCCGGGGATTTTGAATGTGATATGATTACCATTAATCCCTATATGGGACTTGACAGCATTACTCCATACTTGCCATTTCTGAAAGATAATAATAAAGGAATATTTGTTCTTATTCGGACTTCGAATGAAGGAGCAAAAGATATTGAGTATTTGCCATCAGAAAACGGAAAGCGGGTTTATAATATCATCGGTGAAAAAATGAATATGCTTGGAAAAGAATATTTGGGAAATTGTGGTTTTTCATCAATCGGCGGTGTTATGGGCTGCACGCATGCAGACGAAGCTAAAGAGGTACGGAAGAATCTGGATTCGACATTTTTCCTGATTCCCGGCTACGGAGCACAAGGTGGAAAAGCGGAAGATATTGCGCTCTACCTAAAAAAAGGCAATGGAGGTGTAGTCAATGCTTCCCGATCTATTTTGCTGGCCTATAAAAAAGTAGAAAATGGAGAGAAAGAGTTTGCAGCTCATTCCAGAAGCGAAGTAATCCGAATGCGTGACGATATCCTTAATGCCTGCAAAAAATAGCACCACTTTTTCTGATATTAATTGAGCTTATTTAAAAAAAATGCAATATACAACTACAAAAGTACTAAAACAAGAAAAAATTGCTTCGGACATTTTTGTCATGACAGTCAATTATAATGGAGAAGTTGCACTTCCCGGACAATTTTTTATGCTCAAAGCATGGGAAAACCAACTCCCACTAATGCGTCCTATAAGCTATTTTAAAAAAGATTCTGACACTATTTCTTTCATGTATCGAGTGGTCGGCAAAGGCACTTTATTACTTTCAAAACTTAAAAAAGGAGCTCCAATTGAGATTCTTGGGCCTCTGGGAAACGGATTTCCCTGTGATCAGGTGAAAGGAAGCATTGCCTTAGTGGGCGGAGGTGTTGGCATTCCTCCATTGTATGACACAGCCAAGCTACTTATGCAAATGGGTAATCAAGTATCCGTTTTCCTCGGGTATAAAGATGAACTTTTTGCTCTGGAAGATTTTGCGGAAATTGGATGTAACTTATTCGTTTCATGTGAAAAAGGCAATGAAGGTTACAAAGGATTTATAACAGATTTGCTTCACTGCAATCTATTCAATGCTGTTTTTACTTGCGGACCGGAAATTATGATGAACAAAATTGCATTAATGTGCAAGGAAAATAATATTCCCGTATGGCTTTCGATGGAAAGAAGAATGGGATGCGGCATCGGAGCTTGCCTTGTCTGTACTTGCGAAACTACCAAAGGAATGAAAAGAACTTGCAATGAAGGTCCTGTTTTCAATGGGAATGACTTAATAATCAATTAATTTAAAGGGATTATCAGGATTTAAAGAGAAAAAATAATGTTAGAAACCACTATAAACGGAATCAAATTTAAAAATCCGATTATTGCAGCATCGGGCACTTTTGGATTTGGCAGGGAATTCAACCATCTTTATGATGTAAGCATGCTCGGCGGAATAAGTTCTAAAGGGCTGACCCTTCATAAGCGTGAAGGCAACAAAGGAATTCGCATTTATGAAACTGCTTCAGGAATCATGAATAGCGTGGGATTGCAGAATCCCGGGATAAAAGGGTTCATTAAAGAGGAACTTCCCTGGATGAAGAGTCTTGGAAATGTTGTTATTGCAAATCTTGGGGGAAGCACAATTGAAGATTATATTGAAGGTATCAAACTGCTAAATAAGACGGATATTGATTTTATTGAGCTAAATATCTCTTGCCCTAATGTTAAAGCCGGAGGAATGGCTCTCGGTATTAAATCCAAAATAGCTTTTGAAGCAGTAAAAGCGACTAAAGAAGTTTGCCAAAAGCCTATGATTGTCAAATTATCTCCCAATGCAGAGGATATTATTGAAATGGCCCTGGCATGTGAAGCCGCAGGGGCAGATTCCCTTTCTTTAGTCAACACCTTTAAAGGAATGGCAATTGATATCAAAAGAAGAAAACCTGTTTTTGATAATATTTATGCAGGACTTTCAGGTGCAGCCATAAAACCTATTGCACTGCGAATGGCACACGAAGTATGCAAAAATGTCCGTATTCCTGTCATCGGTATTGGCGGTATATATACAGTAGAAGATATTATTGAATTTATTATGGTCGGAGCTTCGGCTGTACAAATAGGGACTGCAAATTTTTCAGAACCATTGATTTGCAAAAAAATAATTGAAGATCTTGAAAAATATTTCTTTCAAGAAGGAATTAATAATATTGAAGAAATTAGAGGTATTATTTAACGCTTTGCCCCTCTTTTTGAAGGGATATAATTTCTATAGTAATCAAATCCCAGATTTCCGGTCAGAGAACCATTTACAAGTGAGTCTTCACTGGCATTTGAAATGTCATACCTTTTAAATGCAACATTCCTTGACGAAAAAATTCCCAAAGCACTTTTATCATTAGAAATGAGGTTAGTAAATTCATTTCTATCCAACACAACTCCACTTGACTGAGTGTTTACATCAAGATATGTAACATAGTCATCCTCTGCAGCCCAAACTTTCATTTCAATACAGTCATTTCCGGCACGGTATCGGATAACCGAATTGTCAGGTTCAAGATTATTGGCAATCGATGTAAAAATTTGATTGGGTTTGTAGGGTTGAGAAATTTCAGCAGATTGTGACCTGAGTAAAGAGTTATTAATTTTTCTTGTAATAGATCCTTGTTTCACAATCTCTCCCGATATTTTATCAACTTCAAAATAGTAAAAGGTCTCGTAAATATCATAGGCTGTAGCATCTGTAGCTTTTTTAAATTTAATAAAGCTTTCTCTGACAATATTTAAATTTAGCGCAGATGCTATGGGGGAAAGGAGCACAAAATCATTAACGACAGGGGTTTCGCCTGTAACAACTTTACCTGAATATTTATTTACAATTTTCAATTTATAGATTGCATTTTGATTTAATGTCTCATTGGTATAATAGAGAATCTGAAGGGGATACGCAAAATCACCCGGATCTTTAGAGATAACAGTAGTAGTATCTAATGCTATGGTTCTATTTATTTCATCATTTACATACTCCTCTAATGTCACATCAATACTATCAATGTATGAAATATTTTCAAGATAAGATGCTACTTCATAAGCATTTCCATCTGTAAGAAAACCTTTGTATATTTTCACATAGTGAGTACTGTCAGAAGGATTCAACAGACCAAATACAACCGTAATATCTTTATATTCCGCATTCAGATCCAATTCGGGGGTACAACTGCTCAGTAAAATGCTTATTAATAATCCAAACAACAGTGTTTTTTTTATTTTCATACTTATCATAAATATTTATAAGTTTATTTGGAGGGAATAGTATTATCTCGAACCCATTTTGGGCCATTTCTTTCTCCTTTTTTGTTTTTCAGATAATTCAGTCTGTATCTTTCATTAAATGAATAAATCAGTCTAACCGTAATGACATTATTATATTGTTTTCTGTCCCATGTTTGGCCATTTGAAGTGTTGGTAAAAGTTCTGACTCTGATTGGGACAAAAGAGTATTGATAGCGTAAATTCAATTTAAGTCCTTTCCATAATCTTATTTTCACATCACCCAAGACACTCCAGTCGCTTGTTCTATAAATATCAGACCTTAGATTCGTTTTAAGATGCCATCCATTTTCAACTTCCTGAATATTGACCAATCTTCCCCAGGCAAATCCTGCTCCGAATGCCCAGCCCGTCTTGGGATCTTCATAATGGAAAATTACAGGCACTTCAACATAATTTAGCCGGAGGCGGTATTTTATTTTGGAATCATAATCAAAGTTATAATCTATATTATTTACATTTGAGTAGACCATTGAATCAACAAGAGATTTCCTAAAAGAGCCTTTTTGAGAAAATAACAGTTCTACGGTAGCAAACCATTGTTGTTTAGGTTCTAATGCCAACATGACGGAAGCCCCGACGTTGAATCCGAACTTATTATAGCCATAAACCTCATCTCCATCCACCTGTGTAGCATTCATCCCCAAAATGGCAGAACCGATAAAACGTTGTGAGAAGCCTAAATTAACAGTAAAAAATAGCAGAAAAATCAGAAAAAACTTTTTCATTAAGATTGTTTAATATTTACAGGGGGGCAAAGATACATAAATCCTTATTAGTTTACTCTTTTAGATAAAAAAAATTGTCGTATCATTTCTCCGCACTGATTTTCGAGTACCCCTTTTCTGACTTTAGTTTTAGGATGCAGAATTGAATCTGAAAAAAGAGTATAGCCCTTTTTAGGATCAGAGGCACCATAAACAAGTGTTCCCATTTGGGCCCAGGAAATTGCTCCGGCACACATTACACAGGGTTCCAAAGTAACATAAAGTGTACAATCGCATAAAAATTTTGCTCCAAGATAATCAGAAGCGGCAGTAATGGCTTGCATTTCAGCATGAGCCGTAACATCATTCAGTGTTTGGGTCAGATTATGCCCACGAGCAATAATTTTGTCATCCAAAACAATAACAGCCCCGACAGGGATTTCATCTTTTTCCAGGGCTATTTCGGCTTCCTTATAAGCCAATTTCATATAATATTCATCGTCATTCATGATGAGTGCAAAATTAGCAAAAAATCGTAAAAAGATTTTTAAACCGGAAAATATTAAAATTGGCTATAACTTCTGTTTTTGTTTTCAACAAGGTTGTTGGCAGATGTTATTGATAAATAATTTTTCTTGTTTGTCGTCCTCTATTTGTCTCAATACTTAGGATGTAAAAATTCTTTTTCTGAAGTTGAATAGTATTGTCTTTTCCGCTAAGAATTAGCTGTCCGAGCATATTGTAGATGGTCCATGATATAATCCTATCATCTGTCTGAATGAAGAAATTACCATCATTAGAAGGATTAGGGTATATACTTATTTCGGAATCTTTTATAAATTCATTCACCTGTGAGACAGCATTATTTGTCAAATAGACACCATTTCCACCAAGAAATAGATAATCAGAGGTTAGATTGTCAAATAATGCAATGCATTTTATTGATGGGTTTATATTATGAACAGATGCAAATGAAACAGTATCCCAACTTTCCCCATTATTATTTGAAGCAAAATAATTAACTCTATTTCCATAAAATGCTTCCCCCGAAGCATACAAAGTCCCATGTTTCGATTTTTCGATATCTAGTATGTAGAGCCCCCATCCCAAAGGATAAGACCAAGTATTTATACCCTGATTCCAATTGGTCCCATTATCATCTGTATACGAAATAACTCCTTCTCCAACTCCGATCCATCGATTTCCCACAAACTCCATATCATGTACTGAATTATCACCTCCGAAAAATCCGCTCATGTTAACATTCGAAAAAGTACCAGCGAAATCAGAAGAATGTTTTATTTCGGGCGAAAAAATCATAGTTTCCCCACCCATAAAAAGTTCATTGCTATGAGCAGGATGTACTTTAATGAAACGAAGTGACGAGTAAGGAATCGGGCTCCATGTGTTCCCCCCGTTAAAGGTTTTCTTCATGTGAGATAAAGAATAGATTGTATCAATATTATTCCCCGAATAGGCAATATGGTCTAAATATTGATAACTATTCTGAAATGAGGTATCAGCAAGAATTAAAGAAAAAGTGTTGCCCCCATTGATAGATTTGTGGATTCGGGTTTTCTTTAAGCTGCCAATTTCAACGACTGCAATAAATTTTTGATAATCAGCCGCAACTATTTGAACTACATGGTTCCCTTGTAATCCACAAGGTGTCCAGTTGGTATCAGAAGCATATACATTTTTCTTATATATACCATTGTATGTCCCCGCATAAATGGTATCGCCATAAATAAAAAGGTCAGTTGTTTTTGTATTGCCCAAACCAAGATAGTAAGTTTGTCCCTGCCCTTGCAAGGAAATCAAAATAGAGAATAAAACGGATAAGCATCTAACTATTTTCATATTAATTATTATTTATAATTGTTATCAACTTACTTTTCTCCTTCGTTCTTTCCCAGATTTTTAAGGATTATCCGCTAAAAAAATAGAATATTACTTTTTCTTTTCTTTCACAATCGGTTCAGCTCCAATAACAAAATGTTGATTAACTGCTTCTCCAAGAATAATCATATCAATCAAGCCGAAAGGGATTTTTTTTGATAATTTAGGCATTTTAAGAAGAATGATGTTCTCTCCCGGCAAAAGCAAATAGTCTTTCACATAGGTTTTATCTAAATTGCGCATGGCAGTGGTAACAGTTACAGTTCTTTCACAATTGGAATAAATCTTAACGAAAAATTCTTTCTTATTAAAAACGTATGAATCAAAAGCGACGGAAAAAATCTTAGTTCCTTTAGCATCAAATATTTCATGAGATTGAAGCAGCAGATTATATGCTTTCAGAAAATCAGTCACGCCATAGCCAAGTGCAGAATCAGGAGCAGCGAACTGACTGCCGCTATTACGAACTGCCTCCATAATTTGGTAATTAGATTTATTGGGAAAAGCCTGCCACAGACAAGTAATCATCCCAGCCATAAGGGGTGATGCAAAAGAAGTTCCCTGAGATATTCCCGTAACACCGGCAACATTGGCAACATAAGTATTGAGTCCCACCGCACAGGCATCCGGTTTTATTCTCCCGTCAGCAGTTGGGCCAAAAGAGCTAAAACGAGCTTTATTTCCTTTTACATCAACTGCCCCGACAGTAATAATGTCTTTAGCATCAGCAGGTGAACCGATATATTTCCATTTTCCGGCACCCTCGTTTCCGGCACTATTACAAATCAACAAGCCTTTAGAAGCTGCAATAGAAGCTGCTTGAGAGGCGCGGCTGGTATTTCCGTTCAAATCACTATAATTTCTAACCTGCAGAGAATCGTCGAACTTGGTATACCCAAGAGAGGAATTGACAACATCGCAGCCTAAGCTGTCTGCCCATTCAATCCCGGCTACCCAATTATCCTCTTCAACTTTGTTTTCACTTCTACCATCTTCAGTTTTTGCCAAATAGACACAAACCTGAGGAGCTGTACCCACCAAATCGCCGGGAATATGAGAGGCAATACAAGAAAGAACATTAGTCCCATGACCTTCTTTCAGGAAAGGATTTTTCCCGGGTTGAACAAAATTTCGCACAAGCAGCAGACGTCCTTCTTCTCTTAATGTCTTAAAATGAGGAATATTATCCATATTTTTGAAGCCGCCATCCATCACCATCAAGGTCATTCCGTCACCGCAATAGCCCATTCTATGAAGCCAGTGAATATTATTAAGTCTGATTTGTCCCAACGATTTACCGTAGTCAATATCCTTTTCTTTGAAAGAAATTTTTGAACATAAGGGAGTGGTCTGATTAGTATATTGAAAATAATCACTCCCAATTTCCTCAGGACTTTTCATTGTAATGGTCTTTTCACAAAAAACCACAAATGGCAACTTACTAATTTCTTCCATAATATTCTCTTTCTGAGAATAAACAGTAATACCATTAAGCCATTTACTTTTAGAAAAAAGCATCATTCCCGAATCTAGCTCCATAACTTTCTCAATGTAATAGGCAGAGACAGGAATATCATTTTCGGTAACAGCAATATTAAATTTAGCTCTTTTTTCAATAGCTTTAGGGGATAAAAATTCCTGAGGTTTAAGAATTGAATAATCGCTATATTGCTTGTCTTGAAATTGCACCCAATATTTAGCAGGCGATTGTGAGAACAGAGAGGCTGCAATGAATAAAAGCAAAAAAAGCAGAAAAGGATTTTTTTTCATAATTATATTTTAGTAAAATAGGAATAAACTTTATCTGATAAGAGCGAAAGCTCCGATATATTCTTTAAGATCCCCATTTAAAGTTAACGTTTTAATCACATAAACGTATTCACCCAGCGGACAGGGAGTGCCATTTTTAGCCCGACCATCCCAAGTGTCACCGGGTATTCTGGTTACAAAAACAATTTCGCCGAATCTGTTATAAATAATCATTTCAAAATTATTGGGATCGATCCCTTCCCCTTTCACTGAGAAATAATCGTTAATGCCATCGTTGTTAGGAGTAAAAGAGTTGGGCACATAGAAAAAATAGGGAGCTTCAACCATCACCAATTTTTTTACAGAATCGATACAATTATGAGGAGAAGTGACAGTTTGCGTAATAAAATAAGTACCCGGTTTTGTATATCCATGTGTTGGAGATTCGAGGGTGGAGTAATTGTCTATTGAAAAGTTATCTCCAAAATTCCAAAACCAACTAATGGCATCAGTAGCATTATTATAAAAAGTGATAACACCTTGACCATTTTCAATATAAACATGATTATTATCAGGGATAAAATCTGCAATCGGATTTGCCAATACGGTTCCTGTTGTTGTACCGGTACATCCGTTAGGGTCAGTCACAGTAACGGTATAATTTGTAATAGCATCGACCCCTCGGGATATGTAAGAAGTTGTTTCACCGGTATTCCAGTGAAAAGTATAGCCGGATTCATTTGGATAGACTTGAAGTGGAGTATTAGGACAAACGGAATCAGGCTGAATATAGGGGACAGGATTAGGATTAAGAAAAACATGAATACTATCTTTAGATGCTTCACATCCATACATAGAAGTGGCATATACTGAATAATAATTTGTATCTGAATCGGCAGTAACATGAAGTGTTGAAGAAGATTGGGTAACACCAGGAGTGACAACCCAAACAAAAGTGCTATTTTCTCCGTCAATAGCTGTATCGGAAGCAACAAAAGTGGCCTCACTTCCGAGACAAACAGGTTCATTCAAAACATCAATACGAGGTTTAGGATATACTAAAATTTCATTTGAAGAGGGGGGGCCGGCAACTGCTCCCTGGTAGACCACCAAGGTATAGATTCCGCTATTGGCAAGGGTTGCATTAGGAATGGAAATAGTGGTGGCAGTTCCGCGATAATGATACCCATTTGGGCCGGTAATATCATATTCGGCTCCGGGAGTAGGACTTTGGATAGTAATCGTAATATCCTGCCCTTCACACACCGGAGTAGCGGCAAAGGGAGAAGTAATAGAGCAATCTGTAAGAGCAGTGGAACTACTTTGTAAGTTAAAAGAAATTGTAGCAGGTTGCCCACTATAATTTGTCAATAATAAAATATACCACTTACCTTCCACAACCCCGGGCATCGTACAATTTTCAATTGCGGCAGCACTAAAGCTACAGTCTATCATATTGCCTCCATTAGTAGTTAGATTGGAAGAAAGTGTATAATAACCGCAGCATAGCAGATCAACAAAATCATGTTGATTGGGGGCATCAAAAGGACCCCAGCAGGCAAAATCAACATCACGACCAATACCATTTGCATCAGTTTGTTCAATATAAAAGTTAAGATTCCCTGACTGACTAACTTTCATATAATACCAAGCGGGATTCGGAAAAGAGCCGAGACAGCCAATAGAGGAAACACCTCCCAAAAAAGCAATAGCTCCGGCAGAACTCATTCCACCAGGATCGACCGAACTTGCAGGATAGACAACAGCAGCATAGGGATTATTACCTGTGCAAAAAGGAGTAGCCGGTGTTTGGGTAGAACAAGGAGAACCACTAACGGTTGAACGCGCCACACAGGAAACACACTGAACATTGGCTTCCCAACCACTGCTAACACCCGAGGCATTAGAAACAAATCTCAGTGTCAGATAGTTGCTGGTAGACAAAACAGAAGTACCCGGATTATTCATCGATAAGACAGCCAATAGATGATTAACATCTACTCCGTTTGCGTCATAAATATACAAAAAATCACCTGTTCCTAAAGAGAACGAATTAAAAATCATAAAAATTCTGCCCCCATTGTCAGAACTAATTGTTTGAACATAATCCAGATTGACATCATAGTTAGAGGCGCCACCGGGATCCCGATAAGTAAAGCCACATCTTGTAATAGGAATATCATGCTCCATATTATATATAACTTGAGCAATCAATTTATCAGGAGTAATAAAAATAAATAAACAAAAAAATGAAATAACAAAAAATCTCTTCATAATAATGTAACAATCAAGTTATCAATAAAAATGCAAAAGTAAATAAAAAAACAGTTTTAAAGACGCCATTTATTTATTTTTGTTGCCACAAAAATAAAATATTCTTTTACATTTGCATTCAAAAAAGATTCACAAAATGGGAAAGAAAATATTGATTGCCACAGGTGGTGGTGATTGCCCCGGATTAAATGCCGTTATCAGAGGAATTGTCAAAAGAGCCTATCTTGAAGGTGGCTGGGAAGTATTTGGCTGTATAGAATCCTTTAATGGTATTCTTAAGGATAATATTGAGCTGATGGAACTAACTGATAAAAATGTATCAGGGTTGCATGTCAAAGGAGGAACCGTAATCAAAACAACCAATAAAGGAGGACCCTTTCATTTTCCGGTTAAGCAGCCTGATGGAAGCTGGCTAATGGAAGACCGATCCGAACTGATGAAAAAGAGACTTGAAAATATGGGATTTGATGCGGTAATCAATATCGGAGGTGACGGTTCTCAAAAAATATCCCTTGACTTGTCAAAAATTGGCATCAACGTGGTTGGAGTTCCCAAAACCATCGACAATGATCTTTCATGTACCGACTTTACTTTCGGGTTTCAGACAGCCGTACAAATTGCTACAGAGGCTTTTGATAAGTTAGTCACCACTGCCGAAAGTCATAACAGAGTTTTCATCATGGAAGTAATGGGACGGGATGCCGGATGGATAGCCCTCCACTCTGCGTTGGCAGGCGGGGCAGACGTCTGTGTTATTCCAGAAATCCCCTACGATCCTGTTAAAATTGCCGAAAAAATTGAAACTCGCTATAAAAACGGTGAAGGTTTCTGCAATATCGTCATTTCTGAAGGGGCAAAGGCACTAGATGGCATTCAGACAGGCAATTGTCCAACCGAAATAGGTGATCAACATTTTAAGCTGGGTGGTGTTGGCGAAAAACTCAAACAGGAACTTCTTTCTTTAGGGGTAGAACATGATATAAGGGTAACTGTTTTAGGACATCTCCAGCGTGGAGGAATTCCGTTGGCTTACGATAGAATTTTAGCAACTCAGTTTGGGGTTAAGGCATTTGAACTGGTAAAAGAGAAAAAATATGGGAATCTCGTTGTTTACAGACATCCTGACATCTCCTATGTATCACTTGAAAAGGCTTTAGAAGAGTCTCATCTTGTTTCTCCAAACGAGAGTTATTTGGTTAAAGCAGCAAGAGGAATAGGTATTTCCTTCGGTGATAACATATAAAATTGAACTATTTATTTGTATAATTGTTCCTATCATATAAAAAATAAAATCACTAATTTTAAACACAATATTATGATACACGAAAGAATGCAAAATGAGATCAATGACCAAATCAATGCTGAATTTTGGTCTGCCTACCTTTACCTGAGCATGTCAGCTTGGTTTACCCAACAAAATCTGCCGGGCTTTGCCAATTGGATGTATGTTCAATATCAGGAAGAGCAAACCCATGCCATAAAGATGTACAGGTTTATCTTGAGTCGTGGCGGTGAAGTGAACCTTAAGCCCATCGATAAGGTGGACACCAAATGGAATTCTCCGGCACATGCTTTCGAAGAAACTCTTAAACACGAAAGAATTGTCACTTCCCTCATCAACAAACTTATGGATACTGCTACTGAATTGAAAGATTATGCAACTCAGAGTTTCCTTAAATGGTACATTGATGAACAGGTAGAAGAAGAAGCCAATGCAGATGAGATCCTACAAGCATTAAAAGCAATTGAAAATTCGCCTGCAGGCATGAGAATGTATGACAAAGAACTTGCCGCCAGGGTATTTGTTGATGCAACTTTGCCGGCAGCAAATTAAAGATAAATACTTTCAATAAAAAAAGAGACTTTAAAAGTCTCTTTTTTTATTTCAATTGGTTGTGTGAGATCGACTATAGAACTCGAGTCTCCATATATTCCCGTCTTCATCTTCATATTCATACTTCAATTCTCGCATTGACAACTTAATAATATCAGCAGTATAGACATAGTGATGATTTTTAAGCACAAAATCAATATTTAACTGTTTATATTTATTTTGGAAGCCCCAGGATCCCCTGACAGATTCCGTAAGTACACCATCAATATATGCAGTTACCGCAAACGGACCATCATAAAAGAATGCATAATAGTTTCCGACCGCATTTGCATATAGTTCAACTGAATCAATGGCTACTTCATTTTTAAAAACATTTTGCAAAGACCAATATCCTATAATTCTGTATTCAGGAGAATGAAAACTAAATGAAGGTTCCTCATACCTGCAGGCATTGAGAAAAATAACTGCAAGAAGCAATATTGGAAATATTTTTTTCATACTATAAATATTTTATGGAGCAAAAATAGTAAAATAAATTAATTATTCATTCTTCCAATATCAATTGATAGAAAAGGAAAAATGTTCCTTAATGAAAAAAACATATTAAAAAATCAAAATCTATTGCTTTTTCACATTTTGTGTTATTTTTGCCTAAATAAAATTCCACAGTCATGAATACTTCCGATACCATTTGTTCGATTTCAACCCCACAGGGTGTTGGAGCCATTGCCATTGTCAGGGTTTCAGGAGACAAGGCTTTCGAGATTGTTAACAAGCTTTTTAAAGATGATTTTGAATTTCTCAAAATTCCAAATAACATGGCTAAACTTGGAGAGATTTTCGAAAATAATTTTCTGATTGATCAGGTTATTGTCACAAAATATGTTCACCCACACTCCTACTCCGGAGAAGATTTGGTTGAAATATCCTGTCATGGGTCACAATATATTCAGAAAAAGATCATTGAAATGCTTATTGACCGAGGATGCAGAATAGCAAATGCAGGTGAATTCTCCATGCGTGCTTTTCTAAATGGCAAAATGGATTTACCACAAGCTGAGGCCATTGCCGACTTGATTGATTCTCAATCCGAGGCATCACATAAATTAGCCATTAATCAGCTAAAGGGCAATTTCTCAAAAAAGATAAAAAGAATGCGTGAACAGTTTGTCAATCTTGCCTCTTTGATGGAACTGGAATTAGACTTCAGCGAAGAGAATGAACAATTTGCTGACCGCAAGGAGTTGACAGATTTGCTTAGTGAATTAAAAGAAGTTGTACAATCATTACTAAATTCATTTAAATTGGGGAATGTTCTAAAAAACGGCATTCCCGTTGCCATCATCGGAAAACCAAATGTTGGAAAATCAACCTTACTGAATGCCCTTGTTGATGATGACCGAGCTATAGTTTCTCATATTCCCGGGACCACCAGAGACACTATTGAAGATAGTTTCAATATTCAGGGAATCTGTTTCCGCTTTATCGATACTGCCGGCATTCGGGTTTCAAAAGATGAAATTGAGAACTTCGGAATTGAACGAACATACAACGCCATAGAAAAAGCAGATATTATTCTTTATATGATAGATATTACAATGACTTCTATAGAAGATATTGAATCGGAGATGCTTTTTCTCGAAAACGAAATTGATTTAAACAACAAAAAATTAATTATAATTGCCAACAAAATTGATGAATTAAGCGAGATGCCTCATCATTTTACCGAATGGGAAGATTACGACATCCTTTATATTTCTGCAAAAAGAAGAGTTAATCTTGAGGATATCTGTGATGCACTTATTGATTATGTTAACAGTAAAAAAATAAGTGATAACACTTTGCTCACAAATTCAAGACATTATGATATAATGGCTAAAATCAACGAATCAATTGAAAGTATTGAAAAGGGATTTGCTGAAAGCCGTCCCACAGACCTCATTATGGTTGATGTCAATACAGCACTCCATTATCTGGGAATTGCCACAGGTGAAATATCTACAGATGAAATTCTGAATAATGTTTTCGGAAGATTCTGCATCGGAAAGTAAGTATAAGAAGAAAAAGTTATTTTTTTTATTATTCATTAATATAATAAGTCCTACTAAAAATAGAAATTCAAATACCTTTTAACAGAGACTTTCACATTCAATTTATATTAACATTAAAAAAACAATCATGAAAACAACAAAATTTTTAATTATCGCAATTGCGATAATTCTATTTTCTTCATGTATGCCTAAATTCTATTATCAGGTATACAAGGCAACTCCGGTAAATTCATCACAGACGACGGATAACGCTTTAATATTTGAAGACAACAATTGCAAAGTAAGTTATAATTTTTGGGACAAAGGTGGAGACGCCGGATTCAGTTTTTATAATAAAACAGATAATAATATTTATATTAATAAAGAAGAGTGTTTTTTCATTCTCAACGGAATAGCTTACGATTATTTTAAGAACAGGGTTTACACCAGTTCCACCAATGTTGGAAGCAATACAGGAGCTGTTACTTCACAAAATATTTCATATTCACAATCTGTTTCTGTTTTAGGAAATACGATGGTAGGTTCAGGATATTCTGTTTCATTCGCCGAAGAAAAGGTAATTTGCATTCCGCCACATAGCTCAAAAATAATTTCAGAGTATAACATTAACGAATCCTTATACAGAAATTGCGACCTATACCTTTACCCCTCCAAAAGAGAAATCAAAGCCAAAGAATTTACAAAGGCTGACAGTCCTTTCATATTTAGCAATAGAATTTCTTATATTTTGGGTAAAACAGGAAATACGGTTGTCTTAGTAAATGAATTTTTTGTTTCCGAGATTACCAACTATCCCGAAAAGGAGATAACCGAATGGAAATTTGATGAATTTTGCGGAAGGAGAAGTATGATCATGACAAAATATATAAAGAACGTTTCTCCGGATAAATTTTATATCTATTATATGGATAAAAATGACGACTGGGGAGGACATTAATTTTTTGTCTGAAGTATTTATCAGCTAACTATTTTTACTTTTACTATTCCAAATTGAAAGAAATGATTTTTAATTTATATAAGTTTATTTATTGAATTTCTTAATAGTAAAATATATACTTTGTACAAATGAAAAATTATTGATGAAGAAGTATGATGAGAATAATCCCATTTTTAATAATCTTAATCTCCTGTTTTAACTTTGCTTCAGCACAAGTTATTGAGGAGAGCCATCATTCCACTGTTGGCTACATCCATAATAACGGAACAATAGAAGACAGCCACCATTCTACCATCGGTTATATAAAAAGCGATGGAACCGTTGAAGACAGCCATCATTCTACCATCGGCTACATTAAAAGCGATGGAACTATTGAAGACAGTCACCATTCCACTATCGGTTACATAAAAATTGATGGAACCGTTGAAGACAGTCACCATTCCACCATCGGTTATATCAAAAACGATGGAACCGTTGAAGACAGTCATCATTCCACTATCGGCTATGCAAAAGGGATAAATAAGCAATGGGCTGCTGTATTTTTCTTCTTCCATTTTTATTAAAAAAAGTATTATGAACAGTGTAGATGAGTATATTGCCTGCTTTCCTGAAAATGTTCAGGAGATTCTACGTAAAATTCGGGCAACCATTCTGCAAAAAGCCCCGGAAGCAATTGAAGGATTCTCCTATCAAATGCCAAGTTACAAAACGGACGGAAGAGTATTAGTCTATTTCGCAGCTTTCAAGCATCATATAGGATTTTATGCCACTCCCACTGGGCACGCTGCTTTCAGTGAAGATTTGTCCCGGTATAAACAAGGAAAAGGCTCCGTTCAGTTTCCACTTGACAAACCCATCCCTTATGAACTAATAGCACAAATTGTGGAATTCAGGGTAATAGAAAATTCAATCCTCTCGAAAAAAAATAACAAAAGATAAATCATGAAACAAATTTCCCTACTATTTATCATTATCTCACTGTTGTTCAGCTGCAACAGAGAGACAACAAAAGAGGATAGCTCATCTTCAACTACTACTGAGGCTGTAATAGAAGATACGATTCCCAAAGTAACCGGCATCGGGGGCATTTTCTTTGGCTCAGAAAATCCCACAGAAATAAGAGAATGGTACGGCGAAAAATTGGGAATTGTTCTTGACGACTATGGTGCTGCATTTGAATTCAGAAATGCTAATCGGCCTGACGAAATCAATTATCTAAGATGGAGCCCAATGCAGAAGGGAAGTGAATACTTTCTTCCTTCCAAAAAAGAGTTCATGATAAATTACAGAGTTCAAAACATAGAAGGAATGGTTCGGAATTTGAAAGAAAAAGGCGTTACAGTCTTGGACTCTATTTCCACCTATGAGTATGGAAAATTTGTTCATATTATGGATCCTGAAGGAAACAAAATTGAGCTTTGGGAACCCATAGACAGTATCTTAACCAAAATAGGTAGTAAAACAACAAAATAGCAATCAACAATCTCCATAAATCCTAAAAAGTCAGCATTAAAATTTACGCACAAAAAAAGAATACCGATTAGAAAGAAAATGAATAATTTTTATTACATTTTTACGTTCTACAAAATTAGAATATCGCTGCCGAAAGCCAAAAATCGGCTATTTATTAATTAATTTTCAATATCATGACTGAAAATCAAATTAAGGAAAACATTGATAATCCGGCTCAGCTTGAGCTGCTGTTTAGGAACGACAAAAAGGGCTTCCAAAAAGCTTTTTATTCTGTTTATGAAGAAATATCAGCGCATCAAGCTGCAAAATTCTGGAAGAGTCGACTTGAGCAAGAATTTTCTACCACTATCAATAGAACAACGAGTCTTTCAGAAATTTTATTATTGTTTTTAACTTGTGCAGTTACTTGCTTTTTCATTCAGATTCCCAACATATTCAATTTTCACTATACAGATGAAATCTTTTATCAAAGAAATGCCGGATTGATAGTTGTTTTTGGAATAGCAGCTTTTCTTTGTATTTCGAAAAAGAAATTTGTTCTCAGGAATATTATTATATCCTTACTTATTTTTATTGGAAGCGCAGTGTATGTTAACCTTTTACCTGTCAATAGTGAAAGTCAATCAATCATTTTAGTCTATTTACATCTGCCGTTTATGTTATGGTGTTTACTTGGTTTGGTTTACATAAATTTTGATATAAAGAATATTAATTTAAAAATTGACTACATAAAGTTTAATGGAGATTTGGCAATATGGTTTGTACTCATTCTCGTTTCCGGGATGATTTTAACCTTTATTACATTAGGATTATTTAATGCCGCCGGAGTCTCCATTGAGGAGTTTTATTTCGACTATATTTTGGTATGCGGACTGGTTTCAACTCCGATTATTTCGACGTACATCATAAAACATCAGTCAGAACTAACAAATAAGCTTGCCCCCATTATTGCAAGACTTTTCACTCCATTTGTATTGCTTACTCTGATTTGTTATTTAATCTCAATTCCGATTGTTGGGCACGACCCTTTTCACGATCGCGATTTTCTAATTATCTTTAATATTATGCTTCTTGGGGTCATGTTTCTCATCATTTTTTCTGTTTCTGAAACTTCCAAATCAGAAAAACAGCGTTTCAATGAAATCATCTTGTTATTAATGACTTTTGTTGCCATACTTATTGATTTAGGGGCATTATCGGCCATCATATACAGACTTGAAGAATTTGGGTTAACGCCCAATAGAATTGCTGTGTTGGTTTCAAATTTGCTAATATTAACAAATCTCATTTTCATTTTAATAAACTTAATACAGGTTAATTTTATGAAAAGAGAGCTTCCCAAGGTTGAATCAACAATTTCAAAATTTCTCTATATTTACGCATTTTGGACAATTTTGGTCGTCTTCTTTTTCCCTCTCATTTTCGCATTTAAATAAGATTCCATGCGAATTATAAAGATATCAATTCTTTTTATCCTGTTAATGCTGACTGGTATTATCATCACAATTTGGATAGCAGATAGTATCATTGATAAGAATAGCAATTATCTGGTTTACAATAATGCTAATCTTATTCCTAAAAATAAAACAGGACTATTGCTTGGCACCTGCAAGACATTGAGCAATGGATTGCCAAACGAATATTTCTCCAACAGAATAATGGCAGCGGTTGATTTATATAAATCCGGCAAAATTCAGTATATTGTTATTAGTGGAGACAATGGGAGTAAAGTATATAACGAACCCATGGACATGAAAAACGAACTTATCAGATTTGGAATTCCAGCGGAGAGAATATTTTTAGACTATGCAGGTTTCAGAACCTACGATTCCATAATACGGATGAACAAAATATTCGGGCAAAAGAACTTCACCGTGATTTCACAGGATTTTCACACTCGGAGAGCCGTCTACATTGCAAAAAGAGTTCATTTGAATGCTATTGGATACAATGCCAAAGATGTAAACAAATATTACGGATTTAAAACCATGCTACGGGAAAAGTTTGCACGTGTCAAAGTATTTATTGACTTATTGTTTAATAAAAAACCGAAATTTCTTGGAGAACCTGTCATTATAGAATAGAAATTACGCTGCGCTAAGTAATAAAAAAAATCTGGAAAAGATGAACAAAAATTACAACAGGTTGCAGCAAAATTTACATTAGTATTAAAGCAAATTTATATTAGATTAAAATTTATTTTTATTAGTATTAAAATATATTTTAATTAGTTTAAAATTTATTTCTATTAGTATTAAAATTTTCTTCAACTGAAGTTACCTTCACACCAAGAAAATTAATTAACCAAAGACACCGATAAAGTAATATGGGTATTCAGCAATTTGGATATCGGACAAATTTGCTTTGCTTTTTCAGCAATTTCACGAAACTTTTCTTCGGAAATACCTTCAACAATTCCAGTTAATCCAAGATGGATATTCGTAATACTGCCATCTTCAAAAGTCAATTTTGCCTCAGTATCCAAATTTGTCGGAGTAAAACCATTTTCCCCTAATAAAAAACTTAACTGCATTGTAAAACATCCGGAATGGGCAGCAGCAATAAGTTCTTCCGGATTTGTTCCAATACCATCTTCAAATCTTGTTTTAAAAGAATATTGTGAATTCTGTAAAACAGAACTCTGAGTGGTTAAGGTTCCTTTACCATCTTTACCGGGACCTTTCCAATTGGCACTTGCTCTTCTAATAAATTTCATCTTACTTGTTTTTAATGATTATCTATAATAATTATCTTTATTGAATTGATAAAACAAAAAATCAAAGGAAATTGTTTAAATTGAGAAAGCACAAAATTTTCATATTTTAAATAATCCCATTATTTCATAAAAAATGTTATTACATATATTGAATTGATTTACTTTTTTTTATATTTGCAAATAAATATATATACAATGAATTCCGAAGAAGATATAATCACAAACCCTGTTTACAAATCAAAACATAATGAGTGGGATGATAATCGACTTAATGGCAGAATAAAATCAGTTAAAACATTAAGTTACTCTGTTAACGACTGTGACGGTGAAATTGAGAAGTTGTTATTACTATCCTCATTCGTTAAAAATTATAATTTACAGGGTCAAATTGTTTCTGCCTATAGTCTCTATGAAGATGGCTCCCCTGTTTGGGAATATATATTCAATGGTCACTCTTCAGAACTTGTACTTAACTGTGATTGTTTCAATTCCAAAAAAGAATTAGAAGAGCGAATAATCTTCCATTATGATAAGCAAGGAAACCTTACTGCTAAAATCTGTACTGATAAGGATGGAAAACAGCTATGGAAAATTGCGTTTTTTTATAATGAGGAAGGATTTTTAATGATGAAGGAATTTTTCACGGATAATAATCAGCAGATTCACAAATACAGGGATTTCCAATATGATGAGAAAGGTCATCTGTTACAAATGTATGATTGTCCTGATGCCCACTCTACTTCAGAGATGCCTGATCATTTTTTCGACTTTAAAATATCATACAAATACAATGAGAATGGGGAAATAACAGAACGCTGTGAGACATCCCCTTCAGGAAGAAAAAACATTACGCAATTTGGATACAAATATGATAATCACGGCAACTGGATTCAAAAAAAGGAGATAGCTCTCCCACTCAATATACTTACCGGCTTAAAAGAAAGAGTAATCGAATACTACCATGACTAACAACAATGAACTTGGAAAAGAAGGAGAAGAACTTGCAAAAAATTTTCTAATTAATCTCAACTACTCCATAATCCAAACAAACTGGCATTTCGGACATTTGGAAATCGACATTATTGCCGAAACCCCATCCACTATCATTTTCTGTGAAGTGAAGACACGAAGCTCTGACAAGTTGAGTAGCCCTGAAAATTCAGTTAATTTTCAGAAACAACGAAATATCATAAAAGCAGCCAACCACTTCGTGCTAAAGAACGGCATCAATAAAGAAGTCCGTTTTGATATAATTTCGATTATTCAAAAAAAGAATGGACCTGCCATTCAGCATATCCCGGATGCCTTTACCCCAAGATGGTAATTACCGGGGCAATTTAGCCATCCATTGTTTATATTTAGCAAGGTCTCCTTTGTTATTGTAAACATTGGCAATATTCTTAATAACATTGGTATTGGTTGTATCAAGTTCGTAGGCTTTAATAAACATAGTTAGAGCCTTGTCAAGCTTTCCTTGAATAGCATAAGCAACCCCAAGATTTTCAAGCGCACTTGTAAAATTTGGATTTATCGCCAATGCTTTTTCCAAATAGATTATAGAACTGTCAATTTTATTCATTCCCATCCCCAAAATTTTACCTTTCATATTATATGCATCAGCACTATTTGGATTGGTTTTTAGATATTGATTAATAATTTCCAAAGCTCCTTTTATATCCTTATTATTGAGTTTGTCATTTGCAACTTTAACTGCTGAATTTGCTTTTGCAGTCAGCGCAATATTCATATTTTCAACCATAGCAACGTTTTGAGGATCAATAATGGCTGCATTTTTATAAAATTGATAGGACAAATCATACTCCCCCTTATAATAATAAAGCTCTCCCAAAAGCATATGTGCATTAAAAGCCGTACTGTCTAATTCAATAGCTTTGAACAAATATTTTAGAGATTTATCATAATCTTTTTCTTTTTTACTCTCCTTATAAAGCTTCACATAACTCCCTCCCGCAGAGATATTGCACTTAATGCTATTGGAAGAAGTGTTTACATCAGTGGTAAAGAGAGTTACATCATTTTTCCAGACAAAATTACGAGCAAAAGTTTTTACAGAATAGAGCGAAAAAAAGATAATAAAGATAACCGGCAGTAATGTGGAAGAAAATTTATGTTTACTCAGTTTCAATATTAAAGCTGATATTATCATAGTAAAACCTAATAGTGGTATAAAAACGAACCGTTCGTTCATAAAAGTGCCAACATTGAAAAACAGATTAGAAGTTGCTGAAAAAGTGAAGATAAAGAAAAGAATGCCGAAAGATATTAAATTCTTTTTCTTCAAATTTTTAATAGCATAGAAAATCATAAAGAGGAAAAAGAGAAGCAGCAAAATAACTACAGGATTGGAGAAATCAGTAATCTGGATTTGCTTTGGATAATAGTCATGAGTAAGAGGATGAGGAAGAATCAACAATTTCAGATAGATCCCCCAAGTAAAAACAACAGTAGCAATCTCCTGCATTTTTGAAGAAAAGACGAAAGGATTATTGAGGATATTAGGATAGGTTTCCTTCACCATAAAGGCTCCCAACACTTCATTTCTCACAACCAGAAAAAAAACTGAAGCAAGCAATGCAGGGAGAATTGTCAAAACCCAATCTGTTTTTGTTTTGGGAATATTCATAAAATAGAGAGCCAATGGGATTACAACCAAAAAAGTAATACTATTTTCCTTTGAAAAAAGTCCAATCGTCATGGTAAAGAATGAGAGAATCAAAAAAAGTGGATTTTTTTTAGACATAAATTTAATCACACACCACAAAGTGGCAACGGCTCCAAGCATCGACAGAATCTCATCACGTCCCTTAATATTGGCAACCGCTTCGGTATGAAGTGGATGCAAAGCAAAGAGGAGTGCCGCAAGGAAAGGCAATGATAAATACCATCGGGGATCATCGTACCGAGCAAAGATTCTTTTCAGAACATTATAAATGAGCATACAGAGCAAAGCATACAGGAGTATATTGACAAAATGACTTATAAAAGGCAAAGCACTATCGGTAAAAAGTTCTTCATTTTGAGGAGCTCTGTTTAGACCGGCATTTTCTTTTACTTTTTGTCCGAAAATTTCATATTCAAGAATAAAGGTTAACTGCGCCAACGGTCTATATCGACCACCTGCAACCAATTTTTTTTCATGACCAAAGTATCCTGAAAAAGAATCTTTAGTCAAGACATCCTTAACCCCGTCAAATCCTTTAACAGTATAATCATTTTCAAAAATAACCAGCCGATCATCCAGTGCATAATCCAAAAAGCAGGTATTAGCATAGACTAATGCCACCAAAATAAAAATCACCAGGTTCCTTATATACTTAGTGCTCATAAAATAGCTTTTCTAATCTTTAACAACTTAGTTAACAAACCCATTAGTTCATTCAGGGGAAGCATATTAGCTCCATCAGAAAGGGCTTTAGAGGGTTCCGGATGTGTTTCAATAAAAAGACCATCAAAACCGACAGCTATTCCGGCTTTTGCGATTGTTTCAATCAGGTCGGGTCTTCCTCCGGTAACACCATGAGTCTGATTGGGCAATTGAAGAGAATGAGTGCAGTCGAGAACACAAGGACAATTGTTTGATTTCAATTCTTTTATGCCACGGAAATCAACAATCAGGTCCTGATACCCAAAGGTAGTACCCCGTTCAGTAATCATCACCTTATCATTACCGGCATTACGTATTTTTTCAACAGCGAACCTCATAGCTTCAGGAGAGAGAAATTGACCTTTTTTTATATTGACAAATTTGTCGGTTTTAGCTGCTGCCACCAACAAGTCAGTTTGTCTGCATAAAAAAGCCGGAATTTGAAGTACGTCAGCTACCTGTGCAGCAACAAGAGCTTCACTTTCCGAGTGAATATCAGTCACTATCGGAACATTAAAAGTAGATTTAATATCGGCCAATATATCCAAAGCTTTATCATCTCCAATACCGGTAAAAGAACTCAGGGAAGACCTATTTGCTTTTTTATATGAAGCTTTATAAAAAAAGGGGATATCCAAAGCCTTGCATATATTAGAGCATTCTTTGGCAATTTGGGTAGTAATTTCTTTGTTTTCAACGACACAAGGTCCTGCAATTAGAAAGAAATTTTGATTAAATTCAGGTATCATAATTTGAATATTATGGGACAAAAATACGAAAATAAATTATCTTGAATCATTAAAAAGTTTCGGTTCATTATTAACTTTAGGAAGAAGTATCAATAATTTTATCAAAAAAAAATGATGATATAATTCATATTTATTTTCTATTTTTGCAAACAATAAGAAATTACGGAAAATCTATGGAAGCAGAAATCAAGAAATGTGTTGAATTACTCCTTCAGGGAAAGGTGATCCTTTATCCTACTGATACTGTTTGGGGAATAGGCTGCGATGCCACTAACGAAGAGGCTATCGAAAAGATATATAAAATAAAGGAACGTCAACAAAGCAAGAGCATGCTTATTTTATTAGACAGATCTGATAAATTGCCATTGTATGTTAGTAAAATTCCGTTGATTGCCTGGGATTTAATTTCTAACACCTACCGTCCCACCACTTTTATCTATCCTACTGCAAGAAATCTTCCAAAAAAACTGATACATCCCGATGGAACTGTTGCCATCCGAATCGTAAACAACTCCTTTTGCAAGAAATTAATCAATGCTCTTGATAGACCAATAATTTCCACTTCTGCCAACCTTTCAGGAGAAGATACTCCCCAAACTTTCATCGACATTTCGCCTAAAATTTTAAAACAGCTCGACTATATCGTTCCTGAAAAATTTGCAGATTCTGTTGATTACAAACCTTCCCGACTTATAAAATACATTGATGATTATAATTTTGTAGTTATAAGGGAATAATTTGGATTTAATTACCAATAAATTAATTGAAGATGAAAATTGCTTTATTCCCGGGTTCTTTTGACCCTGTCACCAAAGGACACGAAGACATTATTAATAGAGCCTTATTATTGTTTGACAAGATATATATTGCCATAGGGAAAAATTGCAATAAAACGCCCCTATTCCCGTTAGAAATCAGAAAAGAATGGCTTGTAAAATGTTTCGGTAATGAAAGTAGAATTGAGATTTGTAGTTATGAAGGGTTAACAGTAGATTTTTGCAAAAAAGTAAATGCTCAATTCATTATACGAGGAATACGAAACATGGAAGACTTTCAGTATGAGAAAGATATTGCCCAGGCAAACAGACAACTCTCTCCGGATATTGAAACCGTTTTTTTGGCAACTGCCCCCGAGTACTCTCATATAAACTCCGGAATAGTCCGTGACTTATACTCTAACAATGGTGATTATAAACAATTCCTACCCGATATTCTAAAATAAAAAAACAAACTGACTTAAGATCAAAATAATCACTCTGATTTTTAACCAATTTCAATTTACTTGAGACGCACTAAATCAATCCTTCTTATTCTTTTAACAACGGCATTAGTTAATGCCTCACAAATTGGATTTTCCCAAAAAGAGGCGACCATTATCATTGAAGGAACTGCCTCTTGCAAACCGGGGGAAGAAATCAGATTGATTGCTTTCGACGATTTACTCAATTATAATCCCATTACAATCTCAAAGGACATTATCAAAAAAGATAAATCATTTAAATTATCTTGCAATAGCAACAAAATCCTATTAGTTCAACTGGCAATAAGAAACCTGAAGGCTGAATTTTTCATTGTTCCAAACCACACTTACCGTTTTTCGATTAAAATGGATACTTCTCTATTTAATTTACTGGATCCGGCAGAATACAATGGTTATTTGGAAATAAAGAATTTGGACCCTGATAGTGCCGAACTAAATTATAAAATCTTGCGATTTTCCGATTATTTTCAAGATGCCCTTAGCTATTATGCCCCTTATCTTACTTATTGGCAAGACATGAAGAGATATGACACCATAACTAAACTTATAAAGAGTAATTTTGAAATCTCTTACAATCCGTTGAATTTTTATAATTCATATCTCTATTACACCTATGGGTTAATTGATTTTATGATATTTAACAAATATCCTGATACTCTTTATCACAAATATTTTGACAATGAGTATCTTCAGTATGACAATCCGGCTTACATGACTCTTTTTAGTTCATTTTATGACAACTATTTGTATGGCTCACGTTATATTTCTAAAAACACTCTCACTCAATTCATTAATGATGAGCCGGATTACCTTGGTCTTTTCAATGAACTTGGTAAAGACCCCTATTTAGTCAATGAAAAGATAAGGGAATTGGTCATCATCATGAGTTTAAAGAATTTCTATCCCAATACTGAAGAGTTTGATCGGTTGAATGTTTTGAAGCTTTTGGAGTATATAGAAAAATATTCTCATTTTCCTGAGCACAGGCTTATTTCCCGTAATGTAATCAATACAATAAAAAAATTTGAAAGCGGAACTTCAGTTCCGGATATTGTCCTTAAGAAACCGAACGGGTCAGATTTTAAACTAAGTAAATTAAAAGGCAAATGGGTTTACATCCAATTTTTCAATAGTTATTGTACTGAGTGTATTCAGGATATGATTCTATTGCAAAATTTTCAAAAAAAGTACCAGGACAGCATCACTTTTATCAGCGTTTCCGTTGATTTTGACTTTCAAAAATTCGCATCTTTCTCTCGACAATACAAAATGCCGGACCTTCAATTTTTCCATTTCAACAACGAATTTGACTGGTTATATTCTTTGGGGGTAAATTCATTACCGGATAACATTCTTTTGGATCCATCAGGAAATTTATCAATTCGCTACGCTCCAAATGCAAGGCGCGATTTATCCATATTTCTTTTACAGAAATTCACCAAAGAAGACGAAGATAAGAATCCTTTATTTTATAATTCTAAAAACTAGTTTTATCAGACCTTGTTTTATTTTCCAACATAGGGACAAAAACAAAATTGCCAAATTCCTCTTCTTTATAATTTTCCTCATCCAATTTTGTAATTCTTATCATCTTTTGAGATTTTTCGCCAACAGGAATAACAATCATTCCATTAATTTTAAGTTGATCCAAGAGAGATGTCGGCACATTTGGAGCCCCACAGGTAACAATAATTTTATCAAAAGGAGCATATTTTGGCCAGCCTTTAAAGCCGTCTCCGTAATGCAGGATAATTCTATAGTCAATTTTTTCAAGTAACAATTTGGTTTTCTGGTGTAACTCAAGATGTCGTTCCACCGAATAGACCTTAGCTCCCATTGCACTGAGAATAGCCGCCTGAAAGCCCGAGCCTGTGCCTATTTCCAAAATTTTATCCCCTTTTATAACTTCAAGCAATTGCGACTGAAAAGCCACTGTATAGGGTTGAGAAATGGTTTGTCCGTGATGAATAGGCAGTGCAATATCCAAATAAGCCTTATCCCACATAAAAGACTCTAAAAAGAGGTGACGCTCTACTATGTCAAATGCCGACAGAATATTTTTATCGGTAATTCCTTTTTGTTTAAGATTTTCAATAAGAGCTTTTTTAGCTCCCTGTAGAAAATATGATGTCTCCACTTTTAGTTTTTTTGATTTGGAAAGCAAAAATAACAATTATTCAACATAAATATCCTGATTCCGGTGAAAATAATTTACTAATTCATATAGCCAGAAATCAATTTTCTTTACATCATAAAGGGAAATTCATTACTTTTGCCACCAAGTAATTAATATGAAAAATATAGCTATTTTTGGAGTTGGGCATTTAGGGTATATTCATTGCCAATGTATTCTTTCAATGAAGGATGCTAATTTGATAGGCATTTACGATATTGACACAGAACGGTGCAATCAGGTTGCCAAGGAATTGGATTTGACTGCATTTAGCACTCCCGAAGCACTTTTGCAGGTTTGTGATGTTGCCGCTATTGTGACCACCACCTCGGAACATTATGACATGGCTAAAATGGCAATCATGGCAGGAAAACACACCTTTATCGAAAAACCTGTCGTGGTAGATTTTGCACATGCCGAAGAATTGATCACCCTTTCAAAAGAAATGGGAGTTAAAGTTCAGGTAGGTCATGTCGAGAGATTTAATCCTGCTTTTGTAGCGGCACGTCCGTTGATTCATAATCCTATGTTCATTGAGGCTCATCGATTAGCAAATTTCAATCCAAGGGGAAATGATGTATCAGTTGTGATGGATTTAATGATTCATGATATAGATCTGATTCTCAATGTTGTAAATAGCACTATTGTGGACATTCAAGCCAGTGGCGTTGCAGTTGTAACGGACTCTTTTGACATTGCCAATGTAAGATTGCGTTTTGAAAATGGTTGTGTTGCCAATCTTACAGCAAGTCGGATATCTTTGAAAAACATGCGAAAAATACGATTTTTCCAACCTAATGCCTATATCAGTGTTGACTTGTTAAAGAAAGAAACAGATATTATCAAACTGGATAATGTCATAGATGAAGATAATAATCCCTTTGCTTTGATTTTAGACTTGGGAAATGGGAAAGGGAAAAAACAATTAACCATTCAAAAGTCAGATATTATAATTACGAATGCCATTCAGACTGAACTTGAATCTTTCCTTAGTTGCATAGAGAATAATACATCGCCATCTGTCACCTTAATTGACGGATATAAAGCACTTAAAACAGCTATAGATATTTTAAAAAAAATAAATAAATATGCAAAATAAATTATCCAACTATCCGTTAGAAAAAATATGAGAAATAATAATTCATTTGTTTTTATAATAATATTGCTGATTATATTCAGCATTTCATGTGATAATACTGATCTTACTCCCGCTTTTATTGAAATTTCAGAAGAAGCTCTAGAAAATCCAATCGACATGAACAACTATAATTTAATTCATGAAGAGAGCTATGATTCACACCAGTTAGCAGCCATTGCCTCTCATAAATTCTCTGATGTTTGGATTTATGCCAATGGGGATAAGATCGGTTTATGGGAAGTTCCTTGCAAGGTGCCAATTCTTGAGTCTGATTCAGTACAAATTCAAATCGTTCCCGGAGTCAGATTAAATGGGATGTCAACCACAATTCCGGCATATCCTTTCTTACAGCCGTTCAAAAAAACGATCTATCTGGAGAAGGGAGAGACATACACACTAGATGAAAATCAAATAAAATTTAAGTATTATAATAATGTAAAATTTCCATTACTTGAAACTTTTGAACAGAGTACCACTTTCACCAGTTCTATTGAAGATGGGGGTGAATTTGTAATTACGAATCAAGAAGGAGAAAACATTGGATTAATAACTCTTCAGGATTCGTTATATGGATTCGAGGTTGTCTCTCCTTCCATGACACTTCCCGGAAACAATAATTCTATTTTTTTTGAAATGGATTATAAATGTGATCAGGAAATTTCTGTAGGACTCATTATGGTGAACAGTAACGGGATTTCTGAGCATGAACCTTTAGTCAACATTAGAGCCAGCAATGGTGAATGGAAGAAAATATATGTAAATCTTACCCAGTCAATTTCAAGGAATGCTGCTGCTAATGGCTATGTTGAAGATGCTAAAATTGTCATTTCAGGAAATCGCGAAGATGATCTTACCAGTGCAAAGTTCTATTTTGATAATGCAAAAGTTATATATATTATTACTCAATAATTTTTCATGAATAAAAAGCGACTTATTTTTCTATATATTTCATTTGATGTAGTTGCAGCCATTATTACATGGATTCTTTTTTTTATATATAGAAAATATAATGTTGACAATCAAATATTCCAGCATTTTCAAATAAGCATTTTAAGTGATTCAAAGTTTTATTTTGGGCTTATTGCCTCTCCTATATACTGGTTATTTCTTCATACTTTTGTTGGCTATTACAACAAAATAAACAGGAAGTCCCGTTTAAAAGAGCTTGAAGTAACCTTATTTATTACTTTCTTTGGCACCCTGCTGTTTTTCTTTGTTTTTATATTGGATGACATTGTTAATTATTACAATGACTACATTAAATATTTCATTTTCATTTTTAGTTCACAATTTCTACTTACCTACATTCCACGTTTAATCATCACCACCAGCATTGTCAACAAAATTCACAAAGGGAAAATAGGCTTTAATACACTAATAATAGGCAGTGACCCTATTGCGCTTAACACCTATAAATCCGTAATCAAACAACATCCAACTTCCGGTAATTTCATCATAGGATATATCATGATACCCGAAGAAGATGATGATTTTCTTTCTGCAGAATTGCCTTGTCTTGGAAAGCTGAGTGACCTGCCGGAAATTGTTAGGGAATACAACATTGAAGAGCTTATCATTGCCATTCAAAATGGAAAAAGAAAATATATTGAATCTATCATTACCATGATAAACGGCTATGATATTACCATGAAAATCATACCTCAAACACAGGATTTTTTGATGAGGACTGTTAAAACTTCCGCTGTTATGTATGAACCCCTGATAGTTATTTCGCCGGACTATCTATCTAATTTTCAAAAATACCTTAAGAGATTCTTTGATATTACTCTTTCTTTATTAGCTATAATTTTACTTTTGCCCGTATACCTATTTCTTGCTATTGGAGTAAAAAAATCTTCAAAAGGAGCTGTTTTTTACACTCAGGAAAGGGTTGGATTCAGAGGAAAGAAATTTAAAATCATCAAATTTCGTTCCATGTATACCAATGCAGAGAGTGATACTCCTCTCCTTTCCAGTAAAGATGATCTCAGAATTACTCCTTTTGGCAAATTCATGCGTAAATCAAGATTGGATGAAACACCGCAATTCTTCAATGTACTAATTGGGGACATGTCATTGGTAGGACCTCGTCCGGAACGACAATACTTTATTGACAAAATTGTTGAAAAGGCACCACATTATAATCTTCTGCTTGGGGTCAAGCCAGGTATTACTTCCTGGGGTCAGGTCAAATTCGGTTATGCTGAAAATGTTGATCAGATGATTGAAAGATTAAAATGGGATATACTCTATATTGAAAACATGTCATTGCAGATGGACTTAAAAATACTTATATACACAGCAATGATTATTCTTAAGAGGAAAGGGAAATAGTTAAACACTATTTTTTAATCACTTTACATTCTCTTATTTCATTGTTTTCATTAAGGATTTTAATCACATAAATTCCTGCAGGATAAGAGCGAAAATCAATCTCATTGTCATTTGAATTGATTCTCTTCGAAAATAATAGTTTGCCGGATATATTATAAATTGTTGCCAATAAATTCATACCTGCAAGTTCCGAACTCAACTTAACAAAATCGTCCGTCGGATTCGGGAAAACCACGAAATCTTCCTTTTGATATTCCTCAACAGAAACGACTCTGGTAAGTTCAACATTATAAATAGAAGAATTTCTGTCGGTTACATTTACGGCAATAGTTTTGGGGATATAGCCCTCTGCAGAAAACGTAACTGAATAGCTTCCGGCTTTAATAGGTCTGTGATAATTTCCAATAGGGAGTTTTGAATAAACCTCTGTATTATTTTGGTCTTCATCATGGTTGTTAACCAAAACTTTTGCTTCAAGAGGTTCACCAGAAATTGAATCTGTTACAAGCCCCCTAAATCCATACAAAGATTCTTCTATATAGTTGAGGAAAGAATTTTTAACATATCCCCAATATGACACCAAATAACTATTTGGAAGTACTTTATCAGCTGACATTTCGAGCGTTACTTCTCTGCAATGTTGATAATAGTTCATATAATCCTGCCTTGAACCATACACAGTATACCAGTCTGCACCTTGAGTAACTCCGTTATTGAGGTCTGTAAAGTAATTTGAGTTAAAAGTATGGCAAGTATCGGCAAAACCACGACCGATATACCAGAACCAGTTATCATCGGGATGAGGACTTTCATATGAAGTACAGCAGTCCCATGGGTAGTTGTAGACTTCGGCACCGCCATGCATATTTGCCGACATTACAAAAGAATGAGCAGAAGCGAAGTCTATCATCGCTTGCACTTCAGGTTCATAGGATCTGCCGGATGACAGAGAAATTTCAGGATATGAGCGATTGAGATCATAATAATGTGCATTTGACCGAATGGAAATCGGAGAGTCCCCGATTTGATTATCGCCGGAATAATAGGTTCCATCAGGATTTTCCAAAGGGCAAATCCATAAATCGACATTATTAATAATATTCTGAACTTTAGGATTATTCTGATTTGCAAGTATATATTCAATAAGTCTGATCATCATATAATAGCCGGAAACTTCATCTCCATGCATGGTAGAAGTATAAAAGAAGGAAGGTTTATTTGAATTCTCATGAAGGGTATTGCTAATATGGGCAACCAAAATTAAATGATTATCAGGAGTGGCATTCAAAATGGTATCAATATCACAAATGTCGGGATATAGGCGTTGAAAAGTATCCATTATGGCGAGATAGGCAGAATAGGTAGGATAACGGTTCCAGTTTGCGACAAATTGAGCATAACTGTCAGCCATTAAGACATTCCATTTGGAATTTTCGGGTTTGTAAATTGAGAATGGGATTCTAAAGCTTTCAAAGGATTCATAATCCCTTTTCCCAAGCCAAAGTCTTACCTTGTAGTGGTTGTTTTGCGGAATATAAGTAACCTTATCTACTGAAAAGTCAGCAGCTATTTGATTAATTTCTTCTTTAGAATCAAGAATTATCTCCACATATTGTTCCGGTAAATCATAATTTAATGATGGATTTGACCTGTTTTGTCCATAGAGTGATGATATTAGCAACATTAAAACCAAAGCTGCGGCGAAAATTCTTTTCATGATATTTCTGAAACTAAATTCTTAATTTGCATTTGTAAGTTCTGGGAAACTCTAGTCATTGGGAGTCTAAGATAATATTCTATTTTTCCTTGTATTGCCATAACAGCTTTGATTCCGGCAGGACTACCCTCTTTGAAACAAGCCTGAATAATATCAAGTAAATCCAGATGGTGAATGTGGGCTTCAGCAAATTGATTTTCAAAAGCAAGATGCACCATATCAGCCATTTTTTGTGGATAAGCATTGGCAACGACAGAAATAACACCGTCAATACCGGCAGCCATCAAGGGCAAAGTAATAGCATCGTCACCCGAAATCACCAAAAAATTTTCGGGTTTATGTTTAATAAGAGACATTATTTGGTTCATATTTCCGGAAGCTTCCTTAACCCCGATAATCTTATCAAAATCATTTGCAATCCTGAGTGTAGTATCTGATTCGAGATTACAGCAAGTTCTTGAAAAAATATTGTACATAATAATAGGAAGCGGTGAAAAATAGGCAAGTTCCTTGTAATGCTCATAAAGACCTTCCTGAGATGGGCGATTATAATAAGGTGTAACTGAAAGGATGGCATCAACACCCGAAAAATCATAATGAGTCATTTTATTGACAACATCACGAGTAGAAGGCCCCCCCAGCCCCATAACAACAGGTACTCTTCCATCAGTAGCTTGAACAATAACCTTAATTACCTCTTTTTTTTCATCATCAGATAAAGTTGGCGACTCACTTGTTGTTCCAAGTGCGACAATATAATCAACTTCATTGTTAATAAGATTATCGATAATAATCTCAAGGTTATTAAAATCGATTTCTCCATTTTGGAGAAACGGGGTAATAACGGCTACCCCAAGACCTTTAAAGCGATTTATCATATGGTGTCTCCCATTAATTTTAGCGTATACTTGTGAATATTTTCAAGCAAATTATAATTATCTGAATTCGGATTATCAATAAAAATATCATAATCATTACGATTATATTGATTACCCCCAATAACCAATCCGGCATTGTTAAGATTAAGTATATACTCAACAGGCTTGTGAGGTTTTTTGGTAAAATCAATCAAAATATCGAAATCCTTTTTCAGAAAATCGTCAATTTGAACTTTATTAGGTTTTCCGAACCAGTTTAATTCTTTATTACAAAAAAAATCGGCTGTCAATTGTTGTAAACAATAATAGGGAACAAAATTATCATCAATATATCCCATAAGCCAAAGAGAACGGTTAGAATTCTGAAATTTAGAAAAAAGAGAAAACATATCTTTATACGAATCTTCATCCGTAATATTACATATAAAACCAATTGATTTGGCTCTCTGCAAAGTAATCAATTTAGGATTTTTAACGACTTTATTTTCCCGGATATATTTCTTAAAAAAGTAATTTTTTATTAAATTAAGAATTTCCATTTGTTATATTTAATGAGGTCACAAAAATACAAAAAATAGTTTCAAAATAATGGCATTAGAGAAAAAGGGGGGATATTTATTTATCATACAAATTTAGATTATAAGAATCAATTTATCAGAATATTAAACATCTTCAGAGATAGAATATATTATTTGTCATTCCCTGCAAAACTTCTCAATGATCTCTTTATGTTCCGGGTATTGAAGCAACAGTTCTTCTTTCTTGGCCATCTCAAAACAATCGAAAGTAAATGCCGGAGCAACTGCACATCCAACCAGCGAATAACCTTTTTGAGATTCAATTGCAGCCGCAAACCATTGTCCGGGTTCTATGCATAGTTGGAAGACACCTCCGGGAAGAGAGCTCAGGGAATGAATTTTAAGATTGCCATTCTTTTCAATGACGTATATGTTTAAGGGCACACCGGAATGAAAATACCAAATTTCATGTGACTGCAAGCGGTGAAATCCTGAAAAGTCATCATTTTGTAAAAGAAAATAGATTGTAGTGATAGAATCTGTCCTGAATATTTCGCGAAAAAAACCACCCTCGGGATGAGGAATAAGTTGAAGGTTTTCAATAACTTTCGAGGCATCCATAGTATTAATTATCAATTTAATTGATTCATGATTTTCAGCAAAAATAACTATTTTTCAAAAACAGGACAGTTATTTAATGGTTTTTCCTTTTATAAACCTGCTTTTTGAATTGGAGAACTTGAAGAGTAAAATATTAAGGATATGAATCAGAAAGGCATTAAAAGTGAAAAGAACGTCATCTTATTGCCTCATTTTCAATAAATTGCCATGCATTAGGGATTGCAACGTAAACCCAACGCCTGCGGAGTTGTAGCGAAAAGCCCGACGGCGAAGCGTAGCGAGCCGGAACGCCAAAAAAAAAGAAAAATAAATAGCGTATTATATAATCAAATTCAGACTTAATAAAAGATTACATCTACTGACAGAACTTGATTTAAAGCTCAAAAAAGAAATAGTAATATCAGAATTGATAGAAATAAATTTTGTATGTAAAAATAATTAGTTATATTTGCCACTTTGATCCTAGAAAAACAAACAACTAAATATTAATAAGTTATGATTGAAAAAATTACATGTAGTAAACAGGCATTTGAGATGGAAGATAAATATGGTGCCCATAATTATCATCCACTTGGAGTTGTGATTTCCAAAGCTAAAGGACCATTTATGTGGGATGTAGAAGGAAAAAAATATTTTGATTTTCTTTCTGCTTATTCTGCAGTCAACCAAGGTCACTGTCATCCTGAGATTGTAAATGCGATGATTGAGCAAGCACAAACGCTGACACTAACATCCAGAGCATTTTATAATGATGTATTAGGTGTTTATGAAAAATATATCACCGAATATTTTGGCTATGAAAAAGTTTTACCAATGAATTCAGGAGCAGAAGCCGATGAGACTGCCTTAAAACTTTGTCGTAAGTGGGCTTATCTTAAGAAAGGCTTGCCGGAAAATCAGGCTAAAATTATTGTTTGTGACGGTAATTTTCATGGCAGAACCATAACCATTATTTCAATGTCAAGTGACCCTGACGCATTCAGCGGTTTTGGTCCTTTCACTCCGGGTTTTGTAAAAATTCCGTACAATGACATTCCTGCTTTACAGAAAGCATTGGAAGATCCAAATGTTGCAGGATTTCTTGTTGAACCCATACAAGGAGAAGCCGGTGTTTATGTTCCGGATGACGGATTCTTAAAAAAAGCTTATGATCTATGCAAAGCTAAAAACGTTTTATTTATTGCCGATGAAGTACAAACCGGAATTGCCCGTACCGGAAAAATGCTGGCTTGTGACCATGAAGATGTCAGACCTGATATACTTATTCTTGGGAAAGCTCTTTCAGGAGGCACAATGCCGGTATCTGCAGTTTTAGCAGATGATGAAATCATGCTTTGTATCAAACCGGGAGAACATGGATCCACTTTTGGTGGAAATCCTGTAGGATGTAAAGTCGCCATTGCAGCTCTTGAAGTTGTAAAGAAAGAAAATCTTATGGAAAAAGCTGCTCATCTTGGAGAAATATTCCGTTCTGAGATGCGAAAAGTCAACAGTCCAATGATTGAATCAGTTCGTGGAAAAGGTCTTTTAAATGCTGTCATTATTCGTCCTCACAATGGAAAAGAAGCATGGGATGTTTGTGAAAAGATGAAAGAAATGGGAGTACTTGCAAAACCAACTCATCAACATATCATTCGTTTTGCACCTCCTTTGGTTATTTCCGAAACTGAATTACGTGAAGCTATTAGCATTATTATCAGTACAATAAAGTCTTTTGAATAGAAGGATATTATATCCATGAATAATAATTCAAAACTCTATTTAATTCCTTCTAACATTGGGGAAACAGATTTAGGAAATCTGTTTCCCCAATTTAACTTTGAAATAATCAATTCCATTGATTATTATATAGTTGAAGAAGAACGGACTGCGCGGCGATTTCTCAGAAAAATGGGAATCAAGAAAAGGATAGACGAACTAACCTTTTTTGAGCTGAATGAACATTCCAAAAATATCAACCTTAATCCCTATCTTCAACCCTGTCTTGACGGAAATAATGTAGGGTTGCTTTCAGAAGCAGGGACTCCATGCGTTGCTGACCCCGGCAATCTTATTGTAACAAAAGCTCATCAGTTTGGGATTGAAGTGGTTCCTCTTATTGGACCAAACTCTATTCTTCTCGCCTTGATGGCATCAGGTTTTAATGGTCAAAACTTCGCTTTCAACGGGTACCTTCCTGTTGAACGACCTCAAAGGGAATCTCAGATAAATTTTTTTGAGAATCTCATGATTAAAACAGCACAAACCCAGATATTCATTGAAACTCCTTACAGAAACAATCACCTGCTTGATTCTTTTCTAAAGGTGTGTAATCCTGAAACTCGACTTTGTATTGCCTGTAACCTTACAACCGATAATCAAAAAGTCATAAGTCAATCTATTTCAAAATGGAAAAAAGGCACCTATGATTTTCATAAAATGCCTGCTATCTTTTTAATAGGCAGGTAATTATTACCATTACATTTTTCTAAATCATTGTTTTATGAAATCTTTTTCAACAGAAATCGCTCCATTTTTTCATAAAAAAAATTATTTCGTACAATTTCTTTTTCTTTTGCTATTAATTATTGGTGGCACTATCATTCTAACTGCTTTTGGGCAACTAATGGCGACACTCCTTTCCGGTGAAGAAGTTTCAGATATTTATTCCTCAGTTAACAATATCAGAATCATACAGACTTTTTCATCAATAGGCACTTTTCTACTTCCTGCATTGCTATTTTCTTACTTTGCTCAAAAAAATATTTTTAGCTATAGTGAAGCAGACAAATCACCAACCTTTTCCCCTGTTTTAATTGTGTTAATTTTATCTATTTTCCTGCAACCAATAGTATATTCATTGGCATACTGGAATGAAATGATAGAATTGCCGACTTTCCTTCACAATGCTGAAGTTTGGATGAAACAGATGGAAGATAGCAGCAACTCCATTCTCACCTTACTGGCAGATAACAGCAAAATCTCTATTTTACTGTTGAACATTTTACTTCTTGCCTTAGTCCCTGCAGTCTGTGAAGAATTTTTATTCAGGGGAACGCTTCAGCCCTTTATTAACAAGCTGGTAAAAAACCACCATATTGCAATATGGATTACTGCTTTTATTTTCAGTGCCATTCATTTACAATTCTATGGTTTTATTCCAAGAATGTTATTGGGGGCATATCTTGGATATTTATGGGTATGGAGTGGTTCTCTTTGGCTACCCATAATAGCACATTTCTTGCACAACTCATCTTCCTTGATTTTCAATTATATTGACTTCAAGAACAATTTGAATTTTGATAATTTAACTCCTGCAGATATTCCGGGATATATTCCCATAATGATTACCTCAACTATTCTTATCTCTGTAGGGTTATTTATAATTTGGAAGAGACGAAATAAAAAAAATGCTGTCTCACAAACAGAAACAGCATAATTTGAAAAGTATTAAATCTCAGACATCAATTACTTAATAAAGGCAATAATATCTCCTTTATTAACTTTCTCTCCTTGTTTGACAATGACTGATATTAATTTCCCGTCAAATAACGATAGAATTTCCTCATTCCCAAAATAGGCAGCCACAACACAAACCACATCTCCCACCTTATAGGCTTTTCCGATTGGAGGATTCATTGAAATTTCAGTCACAGCCACTTCCCATAAAACTGAACCACTAATAGTGGCAGTCACCGGTTTAGCATCGGGTTCCTTTTCAAGAATATTGGCAATCAGTTCTTGCCTAGAAGATTGAGGAGCTTTTGCTTCTGTAACAACGGTCTGAGTATTAAATTGATTTTTAGCCTTCTCCAGCTCTTTTTCAAAGTTCTTCTTAGCAGCTCCTGACATATAATCAAGATATTGTCTTTCATGCATAGCAAATTCAAACAACTCTTCATCATCCTGTCCGCGATCCCAACCTTTTTCTTCCATTAATTTCATGTATTTGGGAAGTTCATCAGGATAATTATCTTGTGGATTTCCGTCAAACATTTCGTATTTCTTTTCTTTCACAAGGTCCATAATTTCAGGAGCCAGCTTCCCGGGTAATTTTCCGGTTCTTCCTAAAATCATATCCCACATATTCTTATCCATCATGGAATAGCGAGGTTTTCCTTGAGAGAGTTGCAACAGATTCATAAGAGCAATATTTTTAACATACTGGCTATAAGGAGTAACCAAGGGTGGATTTCCAACTTTTGGCCAAACATATTCTACTTCTTCGAAGAGATTTACCAGCAAATTATCTTCCGTCAATTCCGGTTTCCCGGATTCTTTCAGAAAATGATTTATACTATTGTGAACACCTTTTAAATCGGCCATTAAAGAGCCCATCATTCCTCCGGGCAAACCGCAACCAACCATGAGGGAAGTAGTAATTTTATTTTTAGGATCAATAAAATAGCCAAGAAAATCATCCATAAATGATTGGGTCAGACGACGGGCTTCCATATACGCATTCATATTGATTTCAGGAACATCAAAACCGGCATCTTTCAACATAGCTTGGATAGTAATCACATCAGGATGAACCATTCCCCATGAGAGAGGCTCCATAGCAACATCAATGATATCTGCTCCATTTTTACAAACTTCAAGCATAGATGCAACAGAAAAACCCGGTCCGGAGTGACCGTGATATTGAACTAAAATATGCGGATACTTATCCTTAATCGCCTTAGTAAGTTTGCCGAGCATAACAGGACGACCAATACCGGCCATATCTTTAAGACCTATTTCATCAGTACCATATTCTACTAATTTATCCACAACTTGCATATAATAATCCACTGTATGAATATCGGAATAGGTAATACTGAGAGCTCCTTGAGAAATCATTCCGGCTTCCTTGGCATATTTGACAGAAAGTTCAAGATTACGGTGATCGTTAAGTCCGCAAAAAGAGCGTGCTATGTCAACGCCCTGAGCTTTTTTAACCTTAAACATTAATTTTCTGACATCTGCAGGGACAGGGAACATCCTCAGCCCATTTAAAGCCCGTTCCAGCATCATAGTTTTAATACCTGCTTCATTGAAAGGTTTAACCCATTCTCTGACAGCCTTATTAGGATTTTCTCCATATAAAAGGTTCACTTGTTCTGATGCTCCACCATTAGTCTCTACTCTGTCAAAACACCCCATTTCAATAATAACCGGTGCAATCTTAACCAATTGATCCACTCTGGGAACGTATTTCCCTGAGGATTGCCACATATCTCGGTAAAGGAGACAGAATTTAATTTGTTTTTTCATAGTAATATTCAAATTTTCTAAGTTTACATAACAAAAAACGAGTATTTAATATTACTCGTTTGAGTCTGCAAAAATAGCAAAAATCTTTCATTTTAAAAAATAAAAATAGTATCTTTGCACCAGATTTTTCGATTTTATTTTATTTATATGGAAGATAATACAACTCCACAACCTCAAGAAGAAAACAATGATTCCCAGATTCTTCCAATCGGTTCGGATGGCACTGACTTACACAATATTGTTCATGTGCAATCCATGTTCGAAAATTGGTTTTTAGACTATGCTTCATATGTAATACTTGACAGAGCGCTTCCGGATGTAATGGATGGCTTAAAACCGGTACAAAGACGCATTCTTCATTCTATGGATGAATTAGAAGATGGGCGTTACAATAAAGCCGCTAACATTATCGGAAATACAATGAAATACCATCCCCACGGAGATCGCTCCATTGGAGATGCGATGGTTCAGTTAGGACAAAAGCAGCTTGTAATAGATACTCAAGGAAACTGGGGAAATCTTCTGACAGGAGATAGTGCCGCTGCTCCCCGATACATTGAAGCCCGACTTTCAAAATTTGCCCTTGAAGTGGTCTTCAACCATAAAACTACTGATTGGCAAAGGTCTTATGACGGACGAAATAAGGAACCTATTGTTTTACCTATTAAATTCCCTCTTCTTCTTGCTCAGGGAGTTGAAGGGATTGCTGTCGGTCTTAATACTAAAATATTACCTCATAATTTTAATGAACTTATTGATGCCTCAATAGCTATATTAGAGAATAAAGAGTTCGAAATTTTTCCGGATTTTCCTACCGGAGGATTTGTTGATGTCAGCAAATATAATGACGGAATGAGAGGTGGAAAAATTCGTAATCGTGCCAAAATTACTATTGTTGATAAAAAAATGCTTATTATCAATGAAATTCCCTATGGCACAAATACTACAAAATTGATTAAAGATTCAATTACTCCTGCTATTGAAAAAGGAAAATTGAAAATTAAGAAAATTGATGACAATACTGCTGAAAATGTAGAAATTTTACTGCACCTCTATCCCGGAGTTTCTCCTGACCAAACTATTGATGCTTTATATGCTTTTACAGATTGTGAAATGTCATATTCTACCAATGCTTGTGTTATTTCTAAAGGAAAACCTGCCTTCCTTTCAGTAAAAGATATTCTCAAAATTAATACCGAAAATACGGTATCTCTTCTCAAAAAAGAACTTGAGATATTATTAGGGGAACTGGAAGAACAATGGCATTGGATTTCTCTGGAAAAGATCTTCTTTGAAAAAAGAATTTATAAAGAACTGGAAAAAGATACAGATTCATGGGAAAATCAGGTTGACAACATTGAAATAGCTTTTAATCCTTACCGTCGTATGTTCAGGAGAGAAATAGTGCGTGAAGATATGCTTAAATTGTGCGAGAAACCGGTAAGAAAAATTTCTAAATTTGATATTAAGAAAGCAGAACAACAAATAGAAGAAATTGAAATAAATATTGAAGAAGTTAAAAATCATCTTGACCATTTAATTGAGTTCGCAATTAATTATTTCAGGCAGCTTAAGAAAAAATATGGAAAAGAAAAGGATAGAAAAACTGAAATTAAGAATTTTGACAATATTGTTGCATCAACTGTAGCGGTAGCGAACCAGAAATTATATGTCAACAAAAAAGAAGGTTTCGTCGGAATGGGCTTAAAAAAAGATGAGGGTGTTGAATTTGCAGGTGATTGTTCAGATATAGACGAAATTATAGTATTTGGCGAAAATGGCAAATTTATTGTCAGCAAGGTCAATGACAAGCATTTCTTTGGAAAAAATATTCTTCATGTGGAAGTTTTTAAGAGAAATGATGACCGTACAATTTACAATATGGTTTATTCCGACGGTCCCAACGGAGCAGCTATGGTCAAAAGATTCGCAATCGGCGGAGTTACACGGGATAAAGAGTATGATCTTACAAAAGGGAAAAGCGATTCTAAAGTATTGTACTTTACTTCAAATCCTAATGGAGAAGCTGAAAAGGTCAAAGTTTTTCTTAAACCAAAACCAAAACTTAAAAAGTTACAATTTGAATTTGACTTTTCTCTCTTGGCTATTAAAAACAGAAACTCACAAGGTAATATTCTCACCAGAAATCCTGTTCGCAAAATAGAATTAAGTGAAAAAGGCATTTCTACCCTTAGTGCTATCAATGTCTATTTTGATTCTTCCGTAATGAGACTTAACAATGAAGAAAGAGGCAATCTTCTTGGGGCATTTAAAGAAGACGACAAAATTCTATCTATATATAAATCAGGATACTATAAAATTACAGGTTATGATTTTTCTATCCATTTTGATGACAATCTGGAAATAATCGAAAAATTCAACTCTAATCGAATTATCACTACTATTTACTTTAACAAAAAAGAGAATAAATACTTTATAAAGCGTTTTAAAGTTGAAAATACGGAAAGAAAAATGGATTTCATTCCGGATGACAAAAACATTTCTATTCTTGTGGTTTCTATTGATCATTTGCCAAGAGTCATGATTAAATATACCAATAAAAACAGTAAAGATATTCAATCCGAGATTATCTTATGTTCTGATTTTGTTGAAATTATGAATATAAAAGCTCGTGGAAAACGATTAAATTTCAATAATATTAAGGAAATTACTCAAATGGAACCTCTTCCATATGAGGATGAAGAAAATCCGGAGGAAACCGACAACTCAAATGATTCCGAAAATAGCAATAGCGATTCCACAACGGCTGATGATATCGATTTGTCTTTAGCAAAAGAGATTTTCGAGACAATTGAACCAATTACCCCGCCTGTTGTTAAACAAAAGAATAAAAGTATAGAGGAAGAAGAAGGAGGAGAGCAATTGACATTATTTTAAAAATAAAAAAATGAATAAAATAAAGAGCTTCTCATTACTGGCATTTGTTTTATTCAGCTATTATTGTGTCATTTTTGTTAGTTGCAAAAAGCCTGAGGAGCCTTATAAACCAACTCCTTATGACTTGCAAATTCCGCAATTCTTTCCAACTCAACTTAACATACCATCAAATAATCCATTGACTGTTGAAGGAGTTGATCTTGGGGAAAAACTTTTTCATGACAATCGTTTATGTGGATACACCGGAAACAATCCTGACTCAATGATGTGTTGTGCTACCTGCCATGTAAAAGCGCATGCTTATGATGTTGGAATGGACAACCCTCGTTTTCCGGAAGGGCGTACATTTGGGCGTTCCGGCATATATACGCCACACAATCCTATGCCTCTCATGAATTTGGTTTTTAATCATGAAGGATATTTTTGGAATGGGATGATCCATTCAGATAATCCCGATCCTAATAGAAGAACTTTGGAAGATGTCGTGACAATGGGAATTTTGGCTCCTCATGAGATGAACAGCACAACTGAAAGAACTGTTGCCGCTATTAAGGGTGTTAGCTATTATCCATCCTTATTTAAAAATGCTTTTGGAACGGAAGAAATCAATATTGATCGAATTGAAAAAGCTATTGCACAATATATCAGAACATTAATTTCTTCAAATTCCAAATTTGATCGCTATATGCGGGGAGAAGAACAGTTGTCCTCTCAAGAATTACAGGGATATATTCTCTTTACGACAGAAGAAGGGGCAGACTGTTTTCACTGTCATGGTAGTGACGGCAACCCTTTGTTTACGACTAACCTATTTTATAATAATGGAATAGAAAACGTATTTACTGACACCCGAGACAGGTATTCAGTTTCCGGTGACAGTCAGGATATAGGAGCATACAGAGCGCCGTCTCTGCGTAATATTGAAGTTACTGCCCCTTATATGTACGATGGACGCTACAAAACACTAGATGAAGTCCTCGAATTTTACAACACAGGGTTGGTCAATTCTCCATATATCAGCCCTTTAATGCACAAAATTTCTCAAGGTGGGGCATATTTAACCCCAACACAAATGGCTAGTTTAAAAGCTTTTCTACTCACCTTGACAGATGAAGAATTTATTTCAGAAAATTAAATTATCCTATCATGAAAATATATACTAAAACAGGCGATCAAGGGGAAACTTCACTGGCAAGTGGAGGCAGAATCAAAAAATGGGATCCCAGACTGGAAGCATACGGTACAGTTGATGAACTGAACGCTTCAATCGGATTGATCATTTCAGAAGAAAATTTACCCATGTTGACAAGAATTCAAAATCAGCTCTATATCATTGGTGGCATGCTTGCTACAGAGCCCGAGTCATGGGACCGATATTGGAAAACAGCAGATATAAAAAGGTACATCTCGGAGCTTGAAAACACTATCGATGAATTGTCTTTTGGGTTGCCCTCTTTGAGAAATTTTATTTTACCACAAGGGTCAAAGGCTATTGCCTATGTTCACCTGAGTAGGACAATTTGCCGAAGGGCCGAAAGAAATGTGTCTCAAATTTCTGAAGAAAAAGAAATTTATTTATTGCTTTTACAATATCTCAATAGATTGTCTGATTATTTCTTTATTTTAGCAAGATATTTGCATAAAATTCATGACATCCCAGAAACAAACTGGAAATCAGATAAATAAAATTATAGAAAAAAGTTGCCAATACTATATTTTAATTTATATTTGCACCCCAAAAAATAAGCCTTATCAAGATATTATAATATGTATTGGACATTAGAGTTAGCCTCAAAATTAGAAGATGCCCCTTGGCCGGCAACAAAAGACGAGTTGATAGACTATGCTTTTCGTTCGGGTGCCCCAATGGAAATCATTGAAAATCTCAGGGAAATTGAAGATGAAGGTGAAATTTATGATTGTATTGAAGATCTTTGGCCTGATTATCCAACAAAAGAAGATTTCTTTTGGCATGAAGAGGAGTATTGAAATAAAAAAAAGTCCCGAAATCTCGGGACTTTTTTTTTTATTATTTGATTGCAATAGTTTCAATCTCCACAAAAACACCCATAGGAAGTTCTTTCACTGCAAATGCAGCTCTTGCAGGGGGATTCTCAACATAATATTTTCCATAGATTTCATTCATCGGCTTAAAATTGCTCATATCACTCAACAAACAAGTTGACTTTACAACATCAGAAAATGAATATCCTGAAGCTTTCAATATTTGTCCAATATTCTGCATAACCTGTTCCGTTTGTTCAATGATTCCGCCCTCTACAACTTTTCCGGTTTCGGGATTAATCGGAATTTGTCCGGAAATATATAATATTCCATTAATTTCGATAGCTTGGCTGTATGGTCCGATTGCTTTCGGAGCATGTTCAGTTTGAATTACTTTTTTCATAATACAAATATTTTAAATTGTTATTTTAATACTTTCTTCTCAATTTTATAGCCAATGGTTGCAAAGAAAAGCAAATAAGCATAAGAAACAAAAAGAATCGCATAAGCCTGTTGTGGGTTATACAAATCAGAGAGTTTTCCGTAAATTAAAGGCAATACAGCGCCCCCTGCGATTGCCATAATAAGAAATGCAGACCCTAACTTAGTATGTATTCCCAAATCACGAATGGAAAGAGGCCAAATAGCAGGCCACATGATGGCATGAGCAAAACTAAGACAAATAATGGCAACAATGGAAATAAATCCGGAAGTAGTCAAGGCAACAACTACCAGCACAATTGCCAAGAATACCTGAATAATCAAAGCCAATCGTTGGGAAATAAATTTAGGTATCATCAATATACCAAGTAAATATCCCACAACCAAAGCAATGAGAGCAAGAACACTGAAGTTTTTAGCCACTGATATTGGAATATGGTTATAGTCGCCATATCTAACTAAATAGTCAATCGATATTACTTCTGCGCCAACATAAAAGAAAATGGCCAATATACCAAACCAAAGATAGGGATATGAAAATATAGATTTATGAGATTTTGAATGATCGGCCTCATTTTTTTCTTCTTCAACTTCAGGAAGTTTTGCTGCCTTAATAAAGAGAACCAAAGAAATTAAAATAGTGGCCATAATAAGATATGGAACAATAACTCTATTGGATAAATCTTGCAGAATAGCCTCTCTTTCAATCAAATCAGTAATATCTGGAAGAGAATTTACAAGTTCAATAGTGCCGGAAAAAATTACTGAATAGAGTACCAACACCCCAATCATTCCGGCAACTTTATTGCATATTCCCATAATACTCATTCTGCGTGCAGCAGACTCTACTGGGCCTATAATAGTGACATAGGGATTTGCAGCAGTCTGAAGTAATGACAACCCGATTCCCTGAACGAACAATCCGGACAGAAAAAAATTATAATTCCTGTTTAATGCAGCCGGGACAAAAATCAGCGAACCGATAGCCATAATGATTAACCCTAAGGCCATTCCATTAGTAAAACCAGTCTTCTTCAAAACCAACGAAGAAGGTATTGCCGTAACAAAATATGAAATATAAAAAGCAAAAGGTATGAAGGATGATTGAAAATCAGTCAGTTCACAAGCAGTTTTTAAAAATGGGATTAAAATACTATTTAACCAGGTAACAAAACCAAAAACAAAGAACAAGCTCCCGATTACAAAAATGCTGAATGAATTGTTATTTTTCTTTTCCATCATGACTAGTATTTATAAATATAGCGGCAAAAATAGCAAAAAAGCAATTATCAAAAAATTCTAAATAAATAAAATAGCCTTATTTTAGTAAAGAAATTGAATATTGATACATCACGATAGCTGCTGCAACCGAAGCATTCAAAGACTCAGCCTTTTGCCCTTGAACAATGGGGGAAGGAATATGAATTCTTTTATTAATAAAAGGTTTATTTTCTTCAGAAATTCCTGTTGATTCATTGCCGATTACAATAATCGCATCAGAAGGGAATAATGATTCCGCAATATTCGTTCCTTCCATAAAAGTACCGAAGACATTATTATTATCTTTTCTGGCTTTAAAAAAAGAGGGAAGATTTGTATAGAATATTTTAGTACGACAAAAAGAGCCCATAGTTGCCTGAATAGTCTTCGGATTTGTATATTCAACAGTAGTCTCGGAACAAAGAATCTGCCGAAAACCAAACCATTCAGCTGTTCGGATAATTGTACCCATATTACCCGGATCACGAATATCATCTAACACTAACAATGGCAATTTATCATCAATATCATCGATGGAAAAGTGTGGGGCAAAAACGACAGCCAACACTTCCTGAGGAGTTTTTAAATTGCTCATTCGCTCCATTTCCGAACAAGAAGCGATAAAAATATTAATCTTATCTGAAATTAAATCTTCATGTTCTTCAATCCACTTCTCGGAAGCATACAACTCTTTAATTTTCATTGAAGAATTAAGCAGCTCACAAACAGATTTAGTTCCTTCAACAATAAAAATGGAGAGTTGATCTCTTACTTTTTTTTGATGAAGTTGACGCACTTCAAAAATTTTATTTTTAGCAATCATCGTTAAAGGCTATCTTGTGTAATTTGGCTAATATCTCTATGTTCCGGATAATCAAGAGAATAATGCAGTCCTCTGCTTTCATGGCGGTTAAGTGCATGCTTAATAATAAGGTACCCCACATTTATTAGATTTCTCAATTCGCAGATTTCAGGATTCAATATCGATTTTTTATACAGTTCCTCTGTCTCAAGATACAAAATATTAAGCCTTCCCAAAGCCCTCTTTAGTCGCAAATTTGATCTTACGATGCCAACATAATTTGACATTATGGTTTGCAGTTCCTTCTTAGTTGTGGTAATGAGCACCATTTCTTCGTTTAATACTGTCCCTTCAGAATTCCATTCAGGGACTTCTTTACAAATGGCAATAGAATTAAAATTCTCCACAGCTTTAAGACAACTTCGATGAGAAAAAACCAATGCTTCCAAAAGAGAATTAGAGGCAAGGCGGTTGGCTCCATGAAGTCCCGTTGAAGCACATTCTCCTGAAGCAAAAAGATTTGCGATTGAAGTTTGTCCCCATTCATCTGTCTTAATTCCCCCACAAGAATAATGTGCTGCAGGCACAACAGGGATCATATCTTTCGTAATATCTATCCCGATGCTGAGACATTTTGCATAAATATTGGGGAAATGTTCAAAAATTTCTGCTTTATCTATCAAAGTAGTATCTAAATAAACATATTCACAGCCGGTCACTTTCATCTCATTATCAATAGCCCTGGCAACTATATCTCGCGGAGCAAGTGAGCCTCTTTGATCATATTTATGCATAAAGGGTTCTTTTTTCCAATCTTTAAGAATTGCTCCGGCACCTCTCATTGCTTCGGTTATCAAAAAAGAAGGAGTTTCCTTTGGATTATAGAGAGATGTGGGATGAAACTGAACAAATTCCATTCCGCTAACCACTCCCTTTGCTCTATAGACCATGGCGATTCCGTCTCCGGTAGCGATTAGGGGATTAGTAGTATTACCATATACGTTGCCTATTCCTCCTGTTGACATCATAGTAACTTTGGAGAGAATAGTATCAACCTCTTGAGAAGCGGGATTATAAACATAAGCTCCGTAACAAGTGATGCCGGATGTACGCCGATTAACCTCAATGCCTAAATGATGCTGCGTAATAATTTCAACGGCAAGTTGTTGTTCCAGAATTTCAATATTATCATGATTTAATACAGCTTGGATGAGTTTCTGTTCTATTTCCAGGCCGGTAATATCTTTATGATGAAGTACCCTAAACTCAGAATGACCGCCTTCTTTAGCGAGTGAAAATTTCCCCGATTTTGTTTTGTCAAAATCAACCCCCCACTCTACCAATTCCATCACTCTGGATGTTGATTCACGGATAGTTATTTCCACAATTTTTCTGTCTGAGAGTTCATCTCCTGCAATCATGGTATCCTGAATGTGCTTTTCGTAAGTGTCAGGTTGGTAAATAACGGCTGCAATTCCTCCTTGAGCATATTTGGTGGAGGTATCATCAATTTTGGATTTAGTAACCACACAAACTTTCCCGTAATTGGCTGCTTTTAAAGCAAAACAAAGACCGGCTATACCTGAGCCTATTACCAAAAAATCAACTTCTTTTCTCATAACCAAATATTTTAAATATCAAGAATTTTCCCATCGTTTCTTTTTCTACGACGATCTTCTCTTTTCTTATAACGTTCCTTAGCTTTGCTTACTGATTTTTCATCAAAACGGATTTTTCCTATTGAGGATGAGACAGCAGCAATATGACTGGCATAACGTTTAACATATGCCGAGGGGTGTCCCGGATTCCTTTTAAGAGGATTTGGATAAGCAGCGACTATCAGTGATGCCTCTCTGCGGGTAAGATTTTTGGCGGATTTATCAAAATAATGCTGTGCAGCAGCTTCAGCACCATATATGCCATCACCCATCTCTATAACATTTAAATATACTTCCATAATTCTCTCCTTGCTCCAGAAAGTTTCAATTAAAAAAGTAAAGTAAACTTCTCCACCTTTTCGCACCCAAGATTGTTTTGGCCATAGAAAAACATTTTTGGCAGTTTGTTGTGAAATTGTACTGGCTCCGCGTTTTCTTCTTCCACTTTCGCGCTCATCAATTGCCTGTTGAATAGCCTCCCAGTCGAACCCTCGATGCCCAAGAAAATTACGATCTTCTGCTGCCACCGAACAAGAGGGCAAATAGGAAGAAATTTCATCTAAATCATTCCATTTTTTTTCTATCGGACTACCATACTGAACTTTTCTTATTACCATTAAGGCTGTCACAGGCGGATTAATCCATCGATATGCAATTGGTAATAGAATACTTAATAGAAAAATACCCAATACTATCTTGCCTAATAAGACAAAAAATCTTCTGGAAGAACTTCCTTTTTTACCCTTATTTTTTTTCTTTTTTGAAGCCATTTTCGCTAATATTTTATCCCGCAAAAATAGCAATTATTAATGAATAGATATTTCATATTTTATTCTCCTTCTTTGACACTATTTTTTGTACTTTTGCATTCTGTTTGAAAATGAACCATAATTCATGAATAATCTTGTTGAATTTATTAAAAAATATTTCCATTATTTATTGTTCATTATTTTACAAATCACATCTATCATTTTAATATATAACAACATAAACTATCCACGTTTTGTAATAGCAAAGATATCAAAAACCATCACTACTCCATTTAATTCAGGATGGAATAATTTAACCAGACATTTAAATTTGAATAAGGAAAATGAATATCTGATGCAGCAGAATATTAAACTGATGAGAGAAACTAAAAATAATTTCATTTTTCAACAAGATTCTTTATTTACTGTTGATTCTATCAATGACAGAAGTAAAAAAATTCGACTTTACGACTATACCTATGCAAATGTTATATACAACACAACCAATAAAAAACATAATTATTTAATTCTCGACAAAGGCAGTAATGACGGGATTACTATTGACATGGCTGTCCTTTCAGCACAAGGGGTTGTAGGTGTTGTTAATGACGTTTCCACCAATTTTTGCACTGTGATGTCATTGTTGCATCCTGACACCCGAATTAGTGCAAAAGTAATGCCTATTAACCAAATTGGAACTGTAATATGGGAAGAAAACAATCCTGAATATGCCTATTTGAATGATATTCCTCAACATTTGAAAGTAAATGTGGGGGACTCTGTTTTTACAAGTGGTTTCTCGAATGTGTTTCCCGAAAATATTCTTATTGGAATAGTTAAAGAAAAGAATAGTAATCCCAAAAATAGTTTTCTGTCTATAAAAATCAAACTTGCCACAAAGTTCAACAATATTAACAGAGTCTATTTAGTGACTAATTTATATAAACAGGAACTTGACAGCCTGAAATCCAACTTAAAAAATGAATAAAGCAATCGTAAATATTATAAGATTTATCATTCTGATTGCTATGCAGGTTTTCATTTGCAACAACATTGACTTTTTTGGCTTTATCAATCCTTATATATACATACTTGCCTTACTTTTACTGCCGCTTGAAATACCCAAATCAGCGCAATATCTTATTGCTTTTGCAACAGGTTTTATCATTGACATGTTTTCTCTTACTTTCGGGATGCATGCTTCGGCGTCACTTTTGGTTATGCTTGCCCGCCCATATATTGTAAATTTATTGAATGGAAGGCATACGACCGAAGGTATTGAAAAACCTATTCCAGGAGTTAAAGATTTCAACTGGCTTTTAGCTTACACCTTGATTTTAGTATTTATTCATCATTTTACATTTACATTATTAGAAGTTTTTAACTTTCATGAATTTTTTAGAACGCTGGGAATCTCTCTTCTGAATGCAATATTTACGACTCTAATAATTTTATGCATTGAATATATTTTTATTCCGGTCAAAAAAAGGTAAAAACAAAAAAACATAATAATTATGAAATCAAAATTAGTAATTGGAAACTGGAAAATGAACAAATCTTTTGAGGAAGCTGAGGATCTTATCAGTGATATTCAGGATAAACTTGAATCTTGGTCATTGCAGACTGCCGTCGTAATTTGCCCTCCTTTTCCCTATTTAGAACTTGCCACTGACCACGCCGATGAGTCTGATTTTGAAGTAGGAGCTCAAAATTGCTCCGAATTTGAAAATGGAGCTTTTACAGGTGAAGTTTCTGCTTCAATGCTTGCCGAGTTGGATGTTAATTTTTGTATTGTGGGACATTCTGAAAGAAGAAAATATTTTCATGAATCAAATGACACTATTGCAAAAAAAATTGACCAGCTAATGAAACAAAATCTGATACCTGTTTTTTGCTGTGGAGAATTGCTTGAAGAGAGAAAGAGTGGTAATCATTTAGAAATTGTTGAGAAACAAATTACTGAGTCATTATTTCATCTTTCTAAAGAACATTTCGAACAGGTGGTCATTGCTTATGAACCTGTATGGGCTATTGGGACAGGTGAAACTGCCACTCCTGAACAAGCTCAAGAAATGCACTATTTTATTCGCTCACTTATTGAGAAAAAATTTGGCACCGAAACCGCCTACAATTGCTACATTCTTTACGGAGGTAGTTGCAATGCAAAAAATGCCCTTGAACTGCTTTCCCAACCTGATGTTGATGGAGGACTTATTGGTGGCGCTTCTCTTAAATCAGACGAATTTATCAGTATCATAGAAGCCGCTGAAACAGTTCTGAAAGAAGACTAACCTATTTTCTTCCAAAATCTGCAGGGATCTCTCCCCATAATTTGGTATTCCATTTGATAATGGGATTTGAAAATGTATTGTTTAATAACCAAATCTCAGCCCTTCGCACCATTTCAAATACTTCAATATTTTTGTCCGTTGGCAAAATTATAGATTTTGTTTTTTTGTTTCTCACCCAGGCAATTGCTGTAATGCTGTCAGAATAAATGGGGAGCGTGCTATTTTGCTTTTTAAGTAAAGACAGACCATGAACAATAGCCAAAAACTCTCCGATATTATTACTAGCACCTTCAAAAGGGCCCTGTCTGAAAATCAACATCTTTGAACCAGTGTGAACTCCCTGATACTCCATAACTTTGGAAACGGAATTCCAGGCAGCATCAACTGATAGGCTATTCATTATGGGGCTTTCATCCTCACTGCTCAAAAATTTGAAAGAATTGAGTTTATTATCTTTGGGATGTTCTTTATAATATTGTTTATAACCTATTTCAAAAGCGTGATCTGCTTCAGTTTTTGACTCAAAAGCCTTATATTTTGCATCCTGAAATTCAAAAATCTGTTTTTTACACGATTGCCAATCTTCAAATACACCGCAAATTCTTCCTTGCCATACAACATAGTATTTTTTCTTAGTCGCCATATTAGTTAAAAGTGTTATTTTTGCCGAATAATTTTTAGCAAAAATATAAATTTAAACAAATCAATGAACTATGAAGAGGATTTTAAAAATTAATGTTATTAATTATCTTGTTATCTTGCTAATTTTCAGTTCTCTTTTTTTCGGCTGTTCTTTGGGGAATAAAGAAAAAGTAATTATGGAAAAAACGCTTACTTTTGAAAATAACAACTGGGATTTTCCTCATCAAACAGTAAATTTTATAGAAGAAATTCCTGAAACAAATGCTCCTTGCAAAATTGTTCTTGAATTAAACCATGATCTCAACATTGAACCCACTACCCTACCAATCACGGTTACTATTACTTCACCTGATGGATCAGAAACATCAAGACGGGCTAGCTTTAACTTCTTGGAAAATGTTAATGATTCAATTACTTCTTGCGTAGCTTTCAAGGAAAAATATTTTAATACTGAAGGAAGATACAAATTCGGCCTATACAGAAAATATTCTAAATATGATTTGTACGGCGTAAAATCTATTACTGTTAAAGTAATTAAGCAGCCAACTGATAAAGAAAAATCCAAACTAAATCAGAATTAAAATTATTAATTTTTATACACAAATTAATTTACTATAAATTAATTTCATATCTTTGCGGAACTAAAAAAACTCAAAGATATGCTCGTCAGAACTCAAAGCTGCGCATTAATGGGAGTTGCAGCTATTCCTATTACCATTGAAGTAAGTATTGAATTCGGTATCAATTTCTTTTTGGTCGGACTCCCGGATAGCGCCATTAAAGAGAGTCAACAACGTATTGACTCTGCCCTGAAAAGTTGTGGTTACAAAATACCGGGAAAGAAAATAATAATCAACATGGCTCCTGCCGATATTAGAAAAGAAGGATCAGCTTTTGATCTGACATTAGCTATTGGCATTTTGATTGCTTCAGAGCAAATTAAGGGAGAAGATAATGTTGAAGAGTATTACATTATGGGGGAATTATCCTTAGATGGCTCATTGCAACCTGTTCGGGGAGCATTACCCGTGGCTATCGAAGCCCGCAAAAGAGGGAAAAAGGGAATAATCTTACCCATTCAAAATGCCAGAGAAGCAGCAATTGTCAGCGAAATTGACGTACTCGGAGTAGAAAATATCAGACAAGTTATTGACTTTTTTAACGAAGGAGTACCTATTGAAAAAGTACATATTAATACCCGTGAAGAGTTTCAAAAATCTCTTAATGAATATGAATACGATTTTTCTGAAGTTAAAGGACAGGAAAATATCAAACGGGCACTGGAGATTGCTGCAGGCGGGGGACACAATGCTATTCTCATAGGTCCGCCCGGCTCAGGAAAGACCATGTTAGCCAAAAGACTCCCCTCTATATTGCCCCCACTGACACTTAATGAATCATTGGAGACCACTAAGATACATTCTGTTGCCGGAAAAATGAGTAGATTTTCATCTTTAATTTCAGTCAGACCTTTCCGCGCACCTCACCACACAATAAGTGATGTAGCTCTCGTGGGTGGCGGAACTCAACCACAACCGGGAGAAATATCACTGGCCCACAATGGCGTGTTGTTTCTGGATGAACTTCCCGAATTTAAGAGAACAGTTCTTGAAGTGATGCGACAACCGCTTGAAGATCGCTTTGTAACAATTTCAAGATCAAAATACACAGTTGAATTCCCGGCCTCTTTTATGTTTGTGGCGGCAATGAACCCATGTCCATGCGGAAACTACAATCATCCGGGAAAACCCTGCACTTGCGGTCAGGGTGAAGTTCAGCGCTATCTCAATAAGGTCTCCGGACCACTGATGGACAGAATTGACATTCATGTGGAAGTTATTCCGGTTTCTCACGAAGAGCTAGCATCTACGAAGCCTGTTGAAAGAAGTGAAACTATCCGAAAAAGAGTCGTAGCAGCACGACTTATTCAAAGGGCAAGATTCAATATGTTTGAAAATATATTTTGCAATGCTCAAATGAGCAGCAAGATGGTGAGAGAATTCTGTGTGATTTCTGAGGAAGGACAAGAGCGACTTAAACAAGCCATGGAGCGGCTGGGGCTGTCAGCCCGTGCCTATGACAGAATATTGAAAGTTGCCCGAACTATCGCCGACCTGGAAAGTTCAACAGAGATAGAAATTGATCATCTCTCCGAAGCCATCAACTTTCGAAGCCTTGACAGAGACAACTGGGGAAAAAAATAGCATCTCTCAATGCACAGTTGAATGGTTCAATACTAATAAATTTTTCGTAATGAAAATATATTAATACACTCACTAACAATTTGTTAAACTAAAATAATCAAACCTATGCAACACACAACAATTAGACCAAACACTTACACTCAAATTTACATCCATGTAGTTTTCACAGTCCAAAACCGAGCATCTTTGATTTCTGATAAATGGCAGGAACGACTATATAGATATATTATTGAGATTATTAAAAATTATGGAGAAAAAGTTATCATAATCGGCGGAATGCCTGATCACATACATATCTTTTACAGTCTTGAGAACACAACTTGTTCGGTTGCAAACCTAATGAGGGCAGTAAAGGGCAAGTCGTCACATTGGATTAATGAAAACAAACTTGTCATCGGTCGCTTCGAATGGCAAACCGGTTATGGAGCATTCTCTTACAGCAAATCATCGATAGACAATGTCGTGAAATACATCCAAAACCAGAAGAAATATCATACAAATAAAACCTTTATTGAAGAATACAAGGAACTGTTACAAAAATTCGGTATTAAATATGAAGAAAAGTATATCTTTCACGCAATTAAATAATTGCGAAGTTCCTTAGGTACAATTTTATTCTACCCAAACATAATAAGAATTATTATTTTCAATAATAATTCTATGTTACGATTTATAAAGAGCCTTATTATCTAAGGAAAAAATATTCATTTTTTTCCACATAAATTCGCTAAAAAGATAAATAGGATAAGCCGTAATAAATCCGAAAATCATATCAATAACATAATGAGCCTTAATATAAACAGTAGATAAAGCCAGTAAAATTGAAAAGACGAACAAGATTCGGTAAAATGGACGACAATGTTTCCAGAGAAAAATCATATAAATGGTCATCACTCCAACATGAGAACTGGGAAAAGCTCCTGTAGGTTTCTCACCGAGGAATTGTATCATAAGTAAAAATTTTCTCATAACTCCTTCGACAGGCAATACATTATGTTGACTGCAAACAAAGAACTGAGGTCCTTCAGATGGGAGAAAAATAAAAAACAGATAGTATACAAAGAAAGAATTCAGGACAACAAAGGCAAAATTAAAAGCTTTCTCAGGCTCAGTAGAAAGATAATAGAGAATAATTGAAAATATGGCAATATAATATGACATATAGGAAAAATTCATTAATTCGTTAAACCATGGTTGAGGCATCCATTCTGAAAAAAGTGTACTCGGCTGACACCCGAAAAGCCATTGATCGGCTGCTATCAACCAAGGGTCAATACAAGTCAGAAAGAGCTGATTATAATAATAAGTCTCAGAATACCAGTAAATTATCAAAACAAGAGGGACTATTTGTCGAAAATATTTCCAAAATAGTCCATTTGAAAATTTATCAAGCAAAATAGTAGCAATCAAAACAATCATAACAGTAAGTCTTGCTAAAAGCAAGGATTCAGCTGATATATGCCTGACTGAGCTTTTAAAAATCAATATATAAATGCCCGTAAGGATTATCCAGAGGATGGTGATTATTTCTATTGGATAAAGTTTCTTTAAAAAAGAGTTCATATCAATTTTATCAAAATTGCGGGCACAAAAATAAATAAAAGTAATTGCAATAGATGAGAAAAAAAGCTGTATCATTTTTTTAAAATAATTCCTTTTTTTGATAGAAATAAATAAGAGATTATTTTGCCCTCACATAACTAAGCCGATAGCAAATATTAATTATTTCTTGATTAGCAAGGCTTTCTGAATATTAATCAATAAACTAATTATAAGAAAGTTATAGTCAACTACCTCTTGATTTCACAAAGCAATTATAGTATATTTGGGACTAATATATAAATTATTGAATAATGAAAACGACAACAATAACAATAATTTTATCAGTGATTATATTTTGTTCACTGAAAGCCCAAACAATTCTATATAGTGATAATTTCGACAGTTACACAGTCGGGGCACACTTAGCTCTGCAAAGCCATGCAGCTTGGACAACATGTAATCACGCTGAGGGAGGCATAGAGGATCCTGTGATATCAGATGTGACTGCCAATTCTCTCCCATACTCTGTTTTCATTACCGGTGGAAACAATTTACTATACGAATTTACGGAACAAACTTCCGGAGAATTTGAAATTGATTTTGATTACTATATTCCAATTTCTAGTAACGGTGACTACTTTGCTGTTCAACATTTTCTCACACCCGGAACTGAATATGCTTTTGAATGTTATTTCAGTAATGACAGTACCGGATATATTGTATTTGCAGGAAATGTGTATAATTTCACATACCCGATAAACGAATGGTTTCATATCAAGACCGTGATAAATTTGGACCAAGATGTGGTTTCATTTTATGTAAATAATGTATTTATAAGTGCCTGGCCTTTCAGTTTCACCACCGCCGGAATTAACGGAACATGCAAGCTAGGTTCTGCTAATTTTCTTGCCACATCCCCAGTGGGTTCAGGAACATATTATTTAGATAATTTTGTTTTTACAGAAATTGTAGCTGCCGGGGAACCCGACATGTGGATTAATATTGACTCAATAACAAACTATTCAGTTAGCTATCTCGAAGGAGGAGATTATCCTTTTAAAATAAAAAATATTGGAGAGGATATATTATTTTTCAAATTAATACCGTCATATGATATTCCTAATCCTGACCCAACGAGTATAGGACCCACAATATTATCAAATAGCGGTGATGAATACACCAGTATTTCTCCATATATTATTGCTGCATCAATTGCTTCATGTTTTCCGGGAGAATTACTTCGGAATCACATTGGAAGATTTATTAATCAAATTGATCTTAGCATTCATAATGTGATGGGGGCTATTTCTTCAAAGATTAAAATATACGGACAAGGGGATCAACTGATGATTATTCCAGGACCTGAGATTTATGAGCAAAGTTTCACACCTGTTGAAGGATGGAACCACATTTCACTTACAAATCCTGTTCTCATTGATGGATCCGAGATTGCAATCGGGGCAGAATTCATTGTCGATTCAGCTTATATAGGAATAGGTTCTATAGGATGTGATAGCAGCGGCACCTTACCATACGGAGATTGGTATAATTATGGTGGTGGATGGCAGCGATTGTCAATCACAAATCCTGAATTATCATTTAACTGGTGTCTTAAGGCCATTGTTGATGGAACACCCATTAATCCCTGGATGAATTTCGACCATACTTCCGGATCCATACAACCACAAGATTCGTTGATTATCACAACTCATTTCGGTGCTGATGACATTCAGCTTAACGACTCTAAAACAGGTAAAATCACTATTATATCAAATGATCCTGATAGTCTTCAAACAACCATATATGTTCAGGTAAATTTTACCTTATCCATTAATGAGAATAATGATTTAGAAATAACTCTTTATCCAAATCCTGCAACTGAAAATGTAAATATTACATGTGAAAATATCATAAAAGTAGAAATATATAATCTTTCCGCACAAAAAATATTTGAACAAAAATATAATGACACTTTTATAACAATTCCGACAAACAATTTTAAAACAGGAACTTACATAGTTAAAATTTTCACTAATAAAGGAGTAGCTTCGAAGAAAGTGATCATTCAATAATCTCTGCCCACATTACAATAATGTCAAATCGGAAATTTTAGTAAGTTCAAATTTCTAATATTATTATCAACTAATAATTTGGTAAATTAAT
>JAGVVH010000395.1 GCA_019135895.1 Bacteroidota bacterium
GCTATCAAGTTGGTGAAAAAATTTAATCCAAAAAATATCTCTTTGCTCTTCTTTATGGAATTAGGCTTTTTAAATGGTCGAAAACATTTAGAAAGCTATCCAACTGTTTCTTTGGCAACAGTTTAAGTTTCTGAAATTTACATAATTAATTAAATATAACTTTATGAAAAATATTGATTGGAAAAACCTATCCTTCGGTTATGTCAAAACCGATTACAATTTTCGTTGTTACTACAGAAATGGTCAGTGGGGAAAAGTTGAAATGAGTTCATCCGAAATGGTGGATATTCACATGGCAGCCACTGCCTTACATTACGGACAAGATGCTTTTGAAGGTCTTAAAGCATATAGAGGAAAAGACGGAAAAGTACGTTTATTCCGCTGGGAAGAAAATTGGAAACGCTTACAAAAGTCTGCTGAAGCGATTTTGATGCAACCGGTACCCAAAGAAATTTTCAAAGAAGCCTGTTTCAAAGCCATTCAGTACAATACCGAATATATCCCTCCTTATGGAACAGGGGGATCTTTATATTTACGACCAATGCTTGTTGGATCAGGGGCAAAAGTAGGAGTTAGTCCGGCTGATGAGTATCTGTTTTTAGTATTTGCTACCCCTGTTGGGCCTTACTTTAAAGAAGGATTTAAACCTGTAAAAATGCAATTGGCACGCGATTTTGATAGAGCTGCTCCACTAGGAACTGGACATGTAAAAGTGGGCGGAAACTATGCTGCCAGCTTACGGGCTGGACAAAGAGCTCACGATGAAGGATTTGCCGCTACAATTTTTGCTGATGCAAAAACAAAAATGTACATCGACGAAGCCGGTCCCGCCAACTTTTTCGGAATTAAAGAAGGAAAATATATTACTCCGGATTCCGGCTCAATACTTCCTTCCATTACCAATATGAGTTTAAGGGATATTGCACAGGATTTGGGTCTTGTGATTGAAAGAAGACATGTCCTTATTGACGAAATTGAGTCATTTGAAGAGGCAGGTGCATGTGGAACAGCCGCCGTAATCTCTCCAATTTCATTGATTCAGGATCGTGAAACAGGCAAAGAAATCATTATTTCCAAAGATGGAAAACCCGGTCCCTGGAGTCAAAAACTTTACAATATCCTTACGGGAATACAATTTGGCGAAGTTGAGGATAAATATAATTGGTGCTCATTTGTGGAGTGTTAACAATATTTAACATTTAAATCAATTTCATTTTGAATTTCATTTGATTTTATAATTAATTTTGCCGCGTTAAATAATCAACAATTAAAAAAAATTACAATGAAAAAATTATTTGCTATCGTTGCAGTTGCTGCTTTCGTTTTTGCAGCATGCGGACAAAAAAAAGCTGAAGAACCTGTTGCTACTGAACCTGTAGTAGAAGAACAAGTAGTAGTTGAAGAACCAGTTGTTGACACAACTGTTGCTGCTCCAGTTGCTGAAACTCCTGCTGCTCCTGTAAAATAAGAAATAGCAATCTATTAAAAAAAGAGGCTGTCATTTTATGTCAGCCTCTTTTTTTTTGCACATAAATACGATTACGATTGTAGGTTATTTGTATTGCAAAGCGCAACTGAACAGTAGAAAAAAACCCAAAATATACTTCTAAAAAAATGATTATCTATTTTATTTAAATCGCAATTATTAAGATAAAAAAAGAATTAAATTTGCCGCAACTTAAAAAATCAATTATGGCTGAATCAATTTTGTTTACACCGTGTCAAATTGGACCGGTCACTTTGCGAAACAGAACAATCCGTTCTGCTGCTTTTGAAAACATGTGTTACCTGAACAAACCCTCTAAAGATCTTTTTGATTATCATCTTAGTGTTGCCAAAGGTGGAATTGGGATGACAACCGTTGCATACGCATCTGTAAACAGAAGTGGCGTATCTTTTGCGGGGCAATTATGGATGAGAGAAGAAATTATTCCCGAGTTAAAAAAGATGACGGATGCCCTTCATAACGAAGGTGCTAAAGTGTCTATTCAGCTCGGTCACTGTGGCAATATGACCCATAGTTATACCTGTGGACAAATTCCTGTCGGGGCCTCCGGAGGATTTAACCTCTACTCTCCCACCATAGTTAGAAAATTAAAAGAAAAGGAGATTTACAAGCTGGTAGAAGATTTTGGGAAAGCAGTAAATTTGGCCAGAAAAGCAGGATTCGACTGTGTGGAAATTCATGCAGGTCACGGATATCTCATCAGTCAGTTTCTATCACCATACACCAATCGCCGAAAAGATAAGTTCGGAGGATCTTTGGAAAACAGAATGCGTTTTATGAATTTGGTGATGAAAGAAGTGATGACGGCAGCCGCAGACGACATGGCAGTAGTTGTCAAAATTAATATGTTTGACGGTTTTAAAAGTGGAATGCAACTGGATGATTGTATTAAAGTGGCCCGGGAGCTTGAAAAATCCGGAGTTCATGCCCTTGTTCTCTCTGCAGGTTTTGTCAGCAAAGCACCTATGCACGTGATGCGTGGGAGCATGCCCTACAAGACCTTAACTCACTATATGAATCCCTGGAAATTTTGGTGGCTCAAAATCGGAATCAGGATGTTTGGAAAAATATTAATTCCATCTGTTCCCTTTCAAGAGGCTTATTTTCTTGAATATGCCAAAAAATTCAGACAAGAGCTTTCTATTCCATTGATTTATGTGGGAGGATTAATCTCAAAAAGCAAGATTGAAGAAGTCCTGAATGAAGGATTTGTTGCTGTTCAGATGGCAAGAGCACTGATTAACGATCCTGGCTTTGTCAATAAGATGAAAGAGGGTGTAGAACGAAGCAATTGCAAACATTCCAATTACTGTATTGGAAGGATGTATACTCTTGAAATGAAGTGTCATACCTGCATTGATAATCTTCCTGAAAAATTACAAAAGGAGATTGAAAAGGCAGAAAAAAAATAGCGATAGAGTATCAATTTTCGTTTAATGCCTTAATACCGGGAAGTTCAATTCCTTCGAGATACTCCAACATTGCACCACCACCCGTACTAATATAAGAAATATAGTCTGTCAATTTATATTTTGCGAGGGCAGCTATGGAATCCCCTCCTCCGACCAAGGAAAAAGCGCCTGCAATAGTTGTTGACGATACAACAAGCGCAATAGATTTGGTTCCATTGCTAAATTTATCAAATTCAAACACCCCGACTGGACCATTCCACAAAATAGAATTTGAATCTATAATTACATTTGCAAATCGCTGAATTGTTTTGGGTCCGATATCCATTCCCATCCATTTTTGAGGAATATTATTTTCTGTTGTAATAAAAATATTGGCCTCCGGATCAAACTTATCAGCACAAATATTATCAATCGGCAAATAAATATTAACCCCTAAAAGATGAGCTTTTTTAATAATATCTTTTGCTACCTCAATCATATCGGGTTCCCAAATAGAATCGCCGATTTCAACCCCCATAGCACTAAGAAAAGTATAGCTCATTCCTCCGGCAATAATCAGATTATCAACTTTAGTAAGTAAATTATTCAGTATATTAATTTTTGATGAGACTTTTGATCCTCCAATAATGGCAGTAAACGGTTTTTGGGATTCTTTTAATATTTTATCCAAATGCATAGCTTCATTATACAAAAGATAGCCTGCATAAGCTTTTTGGGGGAAGAGTCGCGCAATAGTAGCGGTTGAAGCATGCTCGCGGTGAGCAGTACCAAAAGCATCATTAACATAAATATCTCCTAAGCGGGCAATCTCCTTTGCAAAATTAAGATCCCCTTTTTCTTCTTCCGGGTGGAATCTTAAATTTTCGAGCAACCCAATATCACCCGGTTTTAAAGCATTGACTTTATCTAATACATCTCCACCTAAAACATCTCCTAAAAAAATTACCTCTTGATTAAAAACTCCGGAAATAGCAGAAATGATATGTCTCAATGAAAGTGAATCATTTACCACTCCCTTAGGACGCCCAAAATGAGACATTAAGATGGCAATTCCTCCATCTTTGGTAATTTTAGTAACAGTATCAAAAGTTCGTTGAATTCTGGTAATATCAGTTACTTCAAAATTTTCTCCCAGGGGAACATTATAATCCACTCTTACCAATACTTTGTTCCCCTTTAAGTTGGCTTGATCAATTGATTTCATAACTCTGGTTAAATTAATATTCAAATGTCCCGCAAAGATAACAAATAGATTTCATTAAAAAAAAAGAATATTTCCAAAAAAAGATTGGTTTTCCTCTTTCACTTAATACTATTTTGGTATTAATTATTTGTGATGGTTATTATTTTCTTCGTACATTTGCCCCAAATTAAAACAAGTAGTATGAAAAAATCTTTACTTTTATTTTTATCCATGATGATTTTCGGAATTTCATCATTATACTCAATTGAGGATAACACATTGACTGTTAATGAGGAACAAATAATTTCAAAAAAAGATCCTTCAGATACAATAAAAAAGAAAAACAAAATTCGTACAGGGTGGACATTCGGAGCTTTGCCCAGTGTTTCTTATGATGCCGATCTTGGATTTCAGTATGGAGCCTTAGCCAATATTTACTTTTTCGGTGACGGATCAAAATATCCCGAGTATCTCCACTCCTTTTACGTAGAAGCTTCCTATACAACCAAAAGATATGGTGTTTTTCGTTTTTTTTACGATTCCAAGTATTTGATTCCAAACCATCGTTTTACTGTTGATGTATCCTATCTTCCGGATGCAATGTGTGATTTTATCGGCTACAACGGCTACCAGTCGGTTTACAATGCAGGATGGAGAGACAAAAAGGCGGATGATTATATTACCAGAGCTTTTTATAAATTTAAAAGGGATTTATTTAGGGCATCTGCGGATATTCAGGGAAATTTGGGTGGCAATTGGTATTGGAATGCCGGCATCGGCGTACTGGGCTATAATGTCGGCTCGGTCAATTTGGCCATGATTAATAAAGGAAAAGATTCTGTTAATATGCTGCCCATGGATGTTGAGGGATTATATGAAAAGTATGTCAAATGGAACATTATCAAAAAAGATGAAGCAACAGGAGGATGGTATCCCTATTTACGGGGCGGTATTACCTACGATAGCCGTGATCGCCAGCAAAACCCTACCAAAGGAATTTATACGGATGTTTTTCTAACTTACTCTGCTGCCTTCGGAGAACAAAATGAATATAACAACTTGAAACTGAATGCTACTTTCCGTCACTATGTTCCCGTTTATAAAGATTATATCAACTTCTCATACCGATTTGCCTTGCAGATGACCACTGCCGGACAAACTCCTTTTTATATGAATAGCTACTGGAATACCCTTTACATTCAACGTGTCTTGTATGAAGCATTAGGTGGAAGCAATACTTTGCGCGGTGTGCTCCGTAATCGTATTTTAGCAAATGGATTTGCTTTTGCAAATGTGGAAATGCGTTTTAAAGTAGCTAAGTTTGACATCAAAAAAGAACACTTTTATATCGGCCTCGTCCCTTTCCTGGATGCCGGAATGATTACACAATCTTATGAGCTTAATAAAGATGAGATTATTGCTTCTATTCAAGAGAATGATCCTGACTTCGACCTTGACAATTTATCGGATTATATTAATTTTGAAAAACCTGAAATTTTTAAACCTCACTTCGCAGCCGGATTGGGTTTAAAAGTGGCTATGAATGACAATTTTGTTTTGTCTGTTGACTGGGCTTTACCTTTTGACAAAAGAGACAATGTCAAAATGGCCAATTTATATATAAAAATCGGGTATATGTTTTAAAATTTAAGGCTTTTTGTGTGTGATATTTTGTGCTACAATTTCAGCAATATCCAATACCGGAAATTTGTTGGAGTGTGTGAATGCTTTCTTACACATGGGACAAGCAGTGGCAATAAGCTGGGGGTCTTTATAAAGTAAATTATTCATTGAGGCATTTCTTATTTTTTCCTGTTGATCTGACTCAATAACCATATTCCCTAAATTATAGCCACAGCAAATACTTTTCTTTTTTTCGGATTTGGGCTTTACCAGTTTTGAAACTGCTTTGAGTACCCTGCGCGGTTCTTTATATATTCCACAACTTCTGCCCAATTGACAAGGATCATGATAGACCACTTTGAGATCACTTTTATTCACTTTCAGCTTGCCGCTTTTGATCATACGATCAATATACTCGGAATGATGCAACACTTCTATAGGCAAAGTATAGTCATTTTTAAATGTCTGATAGCAAATAGGACATGAAGTAATAAGCATTCGGGCTTTAGATTGATTTATAAGATTAGTATTCTTTCTTCTAAGTTCTTTGGCCTGATTGAAAAAGCCCTGCTCCAGCAAAGGTTTTCCGCAACAAATAGTCTTATCTTCATCCATGTACCAATATTTTTGACCCACAGATTCAAAAATCACCTTCATTGACTCAGCAATTCCGGGAGTCAAGTGTGACATACATCCGGAATAATATATTACACGACCTATTGCATTGAAAGGCTGAATATTTTCAATATAGCCGTAATTGTCATGGGTATCAAGTTCTTTTTTATCCCTTTTCTGTCTGCGAATAACAGAACTTTCAAGATTGACCGGGCAATCAGAGACGCAACGGTCACACATCAGACAATTGTCGGCAATCTCTTTTTGCAGTTTTTTATATCTGATATCCCGCAAAAAATAAATAGGCTGTACATTTTTGATATCCAATTCTGAATTAAGAGGACAGCCATCAATGCATATTCCGCAACGGGAGCAGGCACTTAACTCAAATTTGGTAAAGCCGGTTGATTTTTCACTTTCCACAATTCCAAGATTTCGGAAAAAAATCAAAAATGGTTCAGTGAAAATATGCATATATCTAGAAAAAGGCATGGCAACAAAAAAAGTCCCCAGTGCAACTGAGTAAAGTGTCCAGAAAGTAAGTTCAATATGAGATGCATAGCCGGGGTTGATAAAGAAAAAGTCTCCGATAAACTGAGTTAGAAATCCCCCGTTATTGGCAATTGATGCGGTTATACTTTCCGAAATAAGTCTTAACGGGAAAATTGCCCAAAGTGCAAAAAGTGCAAAACGATCAAAAATGACATGTTTGGGAATACGCTTCATTCCGACAATCCTTGAAAAGAATCTCTTGACAAAAGCAATTACTATTCCCGAAAGAACATACAAAAGCAAGATATCCATAAGATTAGTAAAAAGCAATTCCCCTTTGAAATTGAGATTAACATCTTGCGTAAAATAACGGTAAAAAATACTTAACCAAAAAGGTCTCCCAACCCGGAATCCCATCTCTTGATTTAAAGCATGACCCATAAACCAGTCTTCTATAGCTCCAAAAACTATCAGCAAGAACCAGCCAAAAGCAATACTGCGATGCATATAGCCAAGGATCCAGTTTTTCTGTGAAACCCTTCTGTGAAGAATTGATTCAACAAACATTTCCCAAATGGCGGGAATAATTTTCCAGCTCAGAATATTCTTTCTGATGGTCATCTTTTGCAATCTGTCGAATTTTTTGTACCATCTGTAATACTTGATAAAGCAAATGATGACCAGCGCCAATATTCCGCCACAGAAAGGAATTACAAAGGGATTAAAAAAATCAGGCATTGCTATCAGATTTAGTATTTTCAGCTAATAATTTGCGCATATTTAAGATTAAAGGACGAAGATTGACTCCCCGAGGACAAACGAGAGTGCATTTTCCACAAAGCATGCATTTTTGAAGTTCCTCAGCCAAATCCTTGTATTGAAAACGGCGGAATAAAGAGTGAATTTTCCGAATGTTAAATGGGGTAAACATACCTGCAGAACAAGTTGCAGAACACCCTCCACATTGAATACAGCGCCTGAAAGAGACCACCCGCTGCTCTAAATCCTTCATTCTTTTTGGATCACAATTGTCGAGATTAATAATGCGGGTATTGAAAATCGAAAATCCAAAATTGGGCATGATTTTATCTTTAATAAGTGAGGACAAAAATAATGAAAATGTATAAACGATACAATGCAAAAAAAATTGGCTATTTTTGCAGCTATGAAGAAACAAAATAATCCTTTGATCTTGCTCCTTGATACTGCTACTGAAGTATGTTCAGTTGCCCTGTCCCGTGGCGCTGAAATTCTGGCAGTTGAAGAAAGCCATGACGGAAATTCACATGCCAAAAGAATAATCTCTTTTATCGAAAGGGTTCTAAAAGTAGCATCTGTTAACAAAAATGAGATTGATGCCGTTGCTCTGAGCATCGGACCCGGTTCTTATACGGGATTAAGAATCGGAGCCTCCACCGCAAAAGGACTTTGCTATTCTCTTGATTTGCCATTGGTAACTATTTCAACTCTTGAAATCATTATGACAGGTGCAAGAAAAGAAGCATTAGCCAATATTGATGAGACTTCAGACTGCTTTTTTTGTTCGATGATTGATGCCCGAAGAATGGAAGTATATTGCGCACTCTATGATTCAACCGGAGCCATTGTTGAGGACGTTCACTCTCAAATCATTGACGAAACTTCTTTCGTCGATATCCTGCAAGACAAAATAGTATTCTTTTGCGGAAACGGAATGCCTAAATGCAGAGCATTGTTGTCAAAAAATAAAAATGCCCGCTTTTCTGATGCTCCCATCTCGGCTGCCAATATGTCTGAAAAAGCCTTTTTAAAATATCAGCTTGGACAATTTGAAAATATTGCCTATTTCGAGCCTTTTTATTTAAAGGATTTTGTTGCGGCAAAACCGGTGGTTAAAGGTTTAAAATGATGAAAAACAGCGATAAAAAACTTAACATCATAGCAATTACCGATTTTTCGGATTATGGAGATGTAGCCGTAAGACACGGAGGAATCCTGGCGGCCATCTTTAAGGCATCCCTGACCATTATTACCGATTTTTCTTTCTATCCAAAAACCATTAAAGAGCTTAAAGAAAATGGCCGGCAACCCGAAACACATTCTGATATCTGGAAAGAAGAAATCGGCACTATTCAGTCGGCAACTGAGGACCCTTCTATAGAGATGAGTCCTATTTTTAACAGGACACTTTCTAATCTTACAGAAAATGAAATAGAAACTATCATGCTGTCGGAACATTTTACTGCCAAATCTCTCTATGAATATGCCGATAAAACCAATACTACTATGTTTGTAATCGGGGTTTCAAAAAAAGGGAAGAATAATTTTTTCAGTTTACGAAAAGCTATCAAGTTTATTCGCCCTTCGCGGATACCAGTCATGACTGTTGGAAATAAAATTCCTGAAGCAACTGTTTATCAGCATGTTATTTTACCTCTTGACATTGACCGACAAGCCAAGGAAAAAGCTCTGTGGGCAGGATATTTCAGCAGATTCTATTGTGCCACCGTTCATATTCTTCATACTCAGTTTAAAGATGAATTTCTAAAACAAAAGCTGAAGGATAATATAGCCTTTACGGAAAAATTGTATAAAAATCTGAATATAACTTATGAACTCCATAAGATTACACCCACCGTTGATAATATGGACAAATATTCTCTGACTTTTGCTTCCCAAATTAATGCTTCCCTCACGGTAATTATGATGACTCGTTTTTATTCTCTGATTGATATTATTTTTGGAGCCAAGGAGAGTGCTGTCATAGGCAATGCCACGGGATTTCCGGTTTTGTGTGTCAACGAAAGAGATGACTTATATGTGCTTTGCACATAAAAAAAACCGCTTTTGTTCAGCGGTTTTTTCACCAAAATAATAATGTTTATGATAAAAAGGCTATGCCTCAGAATCCGTTTTATTTACTTTTTTTTACCTCTTGTCCATATAATACTTACCTCTTCATCGGTAATATCAAGCAGTAATTGATCACAATTTTTGTCATCGTATTTTTTGGAATAGATATAGGTCGCTTCTCCTTTTTCGCTGACTTCCAGTATTTTTTCAAAATTATCACTGTTCATAATGGACATAATTTCTGAGATTATCTGTTTGGCAAGTTGAGCATTACCGGTTGAGACCTCTTCCAGGGTGAGAATTTTGACAGAAGTGGGAATCATATCTTCAGTTTCTTCGTCAAAATCGGCATAATTTTTAATGGTATTCATCATTCCTTTTCCAACAGAGACGTAGGTAAATTTTTCATTATGACAATATTTATCAAAGAGATTGTCTAAAGTTTGTGCCTGTTGTGTTCCGATAAACCCTAGTAAAATAACTGATAATAAGATGACTTTTTTCATGATTTGCTTTTATTTTATGTTTGTTAATACCTATCTATATTACTTTTTCTTGACAGATTGATTTAGCTTCTGTAATTTCTCTAATTTATCCAGTTTGCTCAATCCCTTTTTTATCTTCTGCGAGCTCTTTGCCAATTGCTCGTTAGCATATTTAACTGCCAGCTCTGAATCATTTATCCTTTTCCCGTTCATCACAATATAAGTGTCTTTATGAAGGGTATAATCTTCATAGCTATTTTTCAAAAGTGCAACAACAAGAACAATAAGGATGCAGGAAGCTACCGCTTTTATGGCAAATATCCATTTCCTGTTTTCGAAAATCGAAACTTTTTTTCTCTTTTCGGGCATGAAAGAAACAGAGGGGGTTGACTTTTCTTCGCCGATAGTATTGAAAGTGTCGAAAAGTGCTTTGTAGGGAAGCCATTCTTTATCTATTTCTCCGGAGGCAAAATAATTACGAATTATTTGCTCTTCTTCCAAGGTGGTTTCGGCACTAAAATATTTTTCTATAAGGGTAGCAATGGTTGTCTTCATCGTAACATTCATTTCAGGCGGTTTTAATATTTAAGGTTATCAGTTTTTTTCTAATCTGTTGTCGTGATCGCGACAAATTCACGGTAACTGCATTTTCAGATAGAGAGGTGATTTGAGCAATTTCCTTAATTTCAAGTCCTTCAACATCTCTAAGGTGTATAACAGTTCGCTGCAATTCGGGAAGTTGTTCTATGAAATTAATAATTATTTTCACAGCTTCCTTTTGTTCCATTTTCCCATGAGAATCAGCCTCAATAAAAACTATGTCTTCACTAATTTCTTCCGTTTCATGGTAATCGCGAATGTTATTGAGGCAATAATTCCGCATCATCTGCAATGAAAAGGCAACAGGGTTGTGAACATGATTCATTTCAGCTCTTTTTTCCCAAAGTTTTGTCAAAACATCCTGTAAAGCATCTTTAGCCCTTTCTTCATCTTTTAAAATTGATTTGGAAAGTCTGAATAGTCTGTCGGTAATAGGAAGAATTGTTTGGTTAAAAATCTCGGTTGTCATATTGATGTTTTGAGTGCCATACATGATGAAGACACATAAAAAAGAAATATATTACATCCTAATGAAAAATTTTACCATTGCCTGATTCTGTCAACATACCAAAATAATAGCAGGAACAGACCAAATGACAATAGGGAAAAAAGGACATAACAGTTGAGGGTGGTCAAAGGAACTATCTGATAGATAAAATTTTGAACTTCTTGCATGAAAGAACTAATATAATGAGGCAATACCTTCCAAAAACCAAGAAACCATAAGATGATAATACCTATAAGCAAGCTTCCGGTAATGATGACATAATACCATAATGGAATAATATCAAAACGAATCTTTTCTGCTACTTTTTCAGAAAATCCATTGTCGGGAATTTCTCTCTTATAATTTTGAAAAAAATCTTTTAATTCGGAATCTTGATTATTCATAGCCGTGAGTTGTTAAAAAGGTTTTCATTTTATTACGCGAACGATGCAGATGCGACTTTACCGTATTGACCGGCAATAGCATCACGTTAGATATGGCATCAACAGAAAGTTCTTCCATGTAAAAAAGCAGCACGACAGCCCTTTCCTCAGCTTTCAGGGTAGATAGAGCCAGTTCCAAATCATTAGAAAGCTCTTTGTTGGTATCCGGCTTTACTTCAATGTTAAACGCTGTCTCTTCAAGTTCTTCATTAAGATACTCTTTGTTGCTTCTCTGATAATCGTAAAAGAGGTTGTAGGATATTCTGTAAAGCCATGTGGAGAATTTTGAAATGCCTTTGAAATTGTGAAGGTGAAGATATGCCTTAATAAAAGTTTCCTGTGCCAAATCATCGGCAAGTGCTTCATCTCCATTAGTGAGATGAAGCAAAAACCTTCTCACAGGCGATTGGTGTCGGATGACCAATTGATCAAAAGACCTCTTGTCACCCAACACCAATACCTTCCCTATTAACACAACATCCTCCAGGTTAGTCATTTTTTAGCTACTTTATTCTTAGAGCTTTTCGGATTTTTCAAGTTGATTCTTCTTTCTGACTTCAATCCATCCTATCAATAGAAAACCCAATCTTTTTCATTTATCAGAAGAAAACTGATAAGAATTCCTATTCCCAAAGTCAACAATATTACTCCGGTTCTGATTGAAGACCATTGTCTTTTTACTTTTTTTTCTTCAAAAAGACCTTCCGGCAACGTCTGTCCGTGCTCCAATGCTTTTTCAATTACTCTGTATTTTGCATCCCTCTCTTTGCGACGGAAATACAAAACAAAATATACAATAAAAAAAGCGACAAGAAACATCGAAATAGGAACAAAAATGGCAACTAAATCGGTGGGACCTTCTTCCATAAACAACTCATTTTCTATTTTTTTTTGCTCCAATTTCATTTTTTCCAGTTCAAATAACTGATCTGAAGTAAGCTTTTGGTTTACAGAATCAGATAATTCCGTTGTGGTTGATGACGAATCTGCCGGCTGAACGGTGGTCTTTGCCGCATAGCCGAAGAACAGAAAACCCACTAATGCTAATAACACAATTAATTTTTTCATACTTTTTTTGTTTTGGTTAATTTTATGCATTTGACGTAATCTTAACCCTTCAGGTTGCAAAGGTGATAAT
>JAGVVH010000069.1 GCA_019135895.1 Bacteroidota bacterium
GGCGGACTTTGAGTTTTGTTTGTTCGGGTGTTGTTATCTGGATTGTGTCGCCGTCCGAGATCTTGGTGACGGTGCCGGTAACAGTGCGGATGGCGGCATGAGAAGCAGTAATGAGTAGAAATACTGCCGGAATTGTGATTAAGGATAAAAAAATGGCTGTGTTGATTCTTTTAGAACGGTTTCCTTTGAAAAATTTATTTATATTCTGCATATTTTTTCATGTTGCATATAAATATTTGTTGTTTTTGAGTATTTGTTTGCATTAATCTGAATTTCATCTTTCGCACATTTAATTGGATCGAGGTTAAACTTATCAGCTAGATTACCAAGATATATCATTATATCCCCAATTTATTTTTTTGAGATTACCAAAGGGTAGTTTGTTTGTGCATAACTAACTTGAATGAATTTTACCATGCTATGTATCCCGTAGGATGTTAAAATAAATCTCACAAAGTGGCTCATTCTTTCCCTTGCGTGAGCATAACTTGAGGCGGTCTTGAAAAATATTAACCTTGTATAAATTCAATATATTCAGCTAGACCTACAATGATAAGATGAGTTCGCGCTCGAGAAAGTGCCACATAAATTAATTCTGTTTCTCTAATTAATTCTTTAGTCAATACTATAAAAACAATTTTAGATTCCAATCCCTTGAATCGCCTGACGGTGTCCACGGTGATGTGCCCCTCAAAATGCTCCTCACACGACATTGAAGGAATGTCGGCTATTTTCGTGCCTAAATTGAAGTCCGAAATATATTGCTTATTAGATGTTAAAATAGCTATATTAGAAGGATTAACACTTTCGTTAGAAACGATATCATTAATTCTGTCATTTATTATGGATCTTATTTCCTTAATTGATGCTGCCAAGTGCCATTCAACTTCGGTTCCATAAGGACCAATTGATTCAATTGTATAACCAGAATAAAATTTACTTATCAAATCATGAATCCTTTTTGTATTTCTAAGATTTCTTGTAAGGCGTATAGGAATCACTTTTATATCTTCAGGCAAATTGCTATTCACCCTATACACTTTCTGGTTACTGTCGTAAAATATTCGTAGAAGTCCTGATCCTTGCTTGTCCAGACAAGAATCAATGGCACATAACCATATTGGTAAAAAATCCTGCCCTTCATCGATGATGATAGCATCAAATCGTGGAGATGGTTGGATATCAAGCGCCTTTATCATAAGCTGCGGTAATATTTCGTTGAACAAGATTTGTTCTGAACACTCTGTTGGAATGCTGAGGTTAGCATCGAGTATAAAAGATAAACACATATCATGAAATGTGCATATTTTTAAGTTATTTACTTTCTTCAATCTTCTGCTGATTTCAATAGACAGAGGCTTGTTGAAGCATATGAACAGTGTCCGCATCCCACTTTCGGCTCTGCGACGAGCTTCTTCAGCAGCTAGAATAGTTTTTCCCGTTCCGGCTCCACCACTTATAGCTGCTCTTTTTACCCCTTCAATCGCGGCTAATATATGGAACTGTTGTTGTGTAAGAATGTTTATCTGACAATCATCATCGTCAAGAATCCTTCCCATAGATACATGCAACTGGAAAGGGTGGGCTAGTATTTCCACTAATACATTTATTCCATCTTGTCCGAAGTGGACATTTCCGGTGTGCTGCACAGTATTATCACCCATCCTCTTTAAAATCCATTTTTCTAAATTATCCTCGAACTCCTCACTAAAGCAGAACAAAGCCAGTGGTTTATCAGCACCAAGATTTTCATGTACTTGGTCACAGTCTGGGAATATAACGCCGTGCGCAGCCCTGATGTATCGGGGTGTCCAGAGGGTGGATTTTTTGATTTTTTCTATCAACTGATACTTTGATGACCTTGCTTGATTGACGGGATCCTTAATATGGTGGACGAAGCCATATTTATCCTGACTCGTCCAGATATTTTTTGTGGGGTCGTATGCTATACTTCCACCTTTGACCTCAAGAAATAAAACACCATACCGATGATGTGCTATGACAAAATCACACTCTCCATCAATCTCCTCTCCATTTGATTTAAGACCCAGCCAAGGGCGCGAATAAAAGACCACGAAGTGATCATCAAGACTTTCCTTTAACTTGCGGAACACCTTACATTCAGCCCTGCGAAGAAGATTTGATTCAATTTCAGATGGTATCTTACGTGGCCACATGATAGCCATTTTATTGCTCCCTTAAAAGTTCTTTAAAGAAGCCTGCCTCTGGTTTGATTGGGTCACCTATAAGGGAAGACCTATCAAGAAACCGGTTATGAAATTCGCAAGCTGTTTCAGGTGCCAAGACACAGGCATGACATGCTGCATATGAATGACTCTCATACGATGACAATACACCTTGGATACAAAGAGGATCAGACGAGCACCATTCCATGGCCTTAATGGCTGCTAGGATTAATCGACTTATACGAAGTGAATTGCCCTGACGCTGTAAACCGCCTAACGTTCCGTCTGAATCCGATGTTGCCGTATAAAGAAGGAGACCAGCCATACCTGTATCTTTATCGCTAACATAAAGTCTTTCTCGGAGTGCAGCCGTTGAATAGCCACATTCGAGTGTAAGCTGACGCATCAATGCGTGAGCAAAAGTATGAATGAGAAGTAAACGCGGGGTTATGACTGTATCCGGAGCACTATCTCCAAAACGTCTTTTCCACTCTTCAAACCATCTTTTGTTTATTTCCGAAGATCTCTCTGTAGGATAGTCTGTGGTTTCCCACGCAATGAGAGATTCCATATTAAAAGCAAGAAAAATACCCTCACCACGTACTTCAATTGCGGGCAACCAGTCGAGGTTTCCTGCTGAAAGTCTTGATATATTGCTTCCCGATAAATCACCGGGTTGATTGATTCTTGTAAAGCCGCGAATAGCACGGACCTCCCTCAATCGCACGACTTTAACAATTCGACTTATGTAATGATGAAGATTATTAGGAACATCAACATTGCGTATCTCAAACTCGCGGGCATCATCCTTTGGTGTGTCTATCCCTGATAAAAACTGTCTGTACTCTTCTTGTCGGATATCAAGTATCGCATCTCCAGAAAAAAGACTGATTCGATTTTCGATCTGTTTCGATAGTTCATCAGGAGTTAAATGGAACTCTTGGAGTACCGGACCAAGTTCACCATGTGCAAGAAGTTTAACATAATCAGCCCGCTGGGCTTGATCTACATTAACCAATGAATCCCAGTATATGCCTAACGCCTCCTGTAGTGAATCTGACCATGGAGGAATGCTTAGAGCTGATTCAAATATTGGAAAATATAAATTGGATGCTCCTCTCTGAAGAACACGCGGTTGACAAGCGCATTCTTCATTCTCAACTGTGAGCCATGGGCGACGCCCGCGACAAATAAAGCCTTGCCATACCTTTGAGTTAAAAATATGTTCCATAGATCTGCGAGCCTTACATTTTGCATTGGGACAGCTAAGAATCAGGCCAGCCAATCCTGGTCTTTCTGGTTTCAATATTAGGAAGCCCGTCTGATTGTTACAGTCTGGTTTGTGATTCACCCAGTAATGCCAAGGGAATTCATCTAAGTGACCTGAAGGACATGCCATTACAAATCGGACGGGGACGACGAAAACTTTCTTTCGACCTGGTGTCAAATTGGTGCATATCGGGCAGTAACAAGACGACATTCCCGGATCCGACTTCCATTTATTTGAAGGTGCTATACGATTACATTGTGGACATTGCAACCATATCGGAAACCTGATTGCAACAAGAGATCTTCTGTCTGGATTTCCATTACTATCTCGCCACTGTTCATCCACTACTGGGGGCAATCGAAAACCCTTTACACCGAGCTTGCGCTGAAGACGTGGTTCGGCAATTCTTTGGGGATTCATCAACCCCTGAGGGCGAAAGTATTCATCCCAAGCTTCAAGACCAGCTGCTACCGCAGAGACTGGAGCGCCATCAGAACGAAAATCTATAATTGCTCCGGGACCAAACGTTGTTACAACAGAACTGCGGCGGATTTCGCCTAAGTTATAATTGGCCACAATAACATCTCCTGTGCATCAGAAAGGTTTTAATTTAAAGCGTGTGGAAGGTTCAACACTACGCATATTATTCATAGTTGATAAAGCGTCAGCAGGTCTTCGCCCCATTGCTAATAGAGTCACAGCTCTTTCAGCATCCTGTAAAAGTGACTGATTCGGAACATAATAGTTCCAGTAGTAACGTGGGTTAAGATATTGCCATTTACGAATTAATGCTCTAGCTTCCGTGCCTACTGCAGTCTCTTCCGGGTCTATAGCTTTTGCGCGCATAACTATATAATCAATTAGTTTCAGGGCCTTCTCTAATGCACGTGCATCCAACTTTGGACTTTTAAGCATGTTGGGCACAAGATGCCTGATTAAGGCTACTAAAACCGCATGCAAGGCTCTGTCACGTGCACGCGATGCAAAAGGCGTCACACTTGTGGCTTCTACATCACGATAGAGTGTTGTATGCCATGTTGAAAATGTTTCATAGTGAGATCTGTCCCGTGCCTTTGCGTTATTTAATACGCTGACTATAAGGCCAGGTACATCCCCTCGCCCGACCCGACTCGTTGCTTGTATATATTCTGCTATTCCTTTTGGTTGTCCGTTAACAACCATAAGTCCTAGTCGTGGTATGTCGATACCAACACTAAGCATATTTGTTGCAAGGAGCACATCAACCGAACCATCGTTCATAGATGGTATAGCGATATTTTTGAGCATATCGCGTACTTCCGCCTGTGTTCTTCTCGATGTAAGCTCCTCAACTTGCGTTATCGAACGCATCGTCTCATCTCTTCTTGTTGCAAGCATTTCCACTGTGTCTGTGACGTCATCTTGCATGAGTACAAGAGCACCGCCTAGCTCACGCAGAGAATTGAAATATGTAACGAGGGTCCAGTACGGATCCCTTTCGGCATTGCCATGAATAGACAATGCCGATTGCAACAGTGAAGCTGAAACATTTTGTAATGTGAACTTAGCAGACCTCCCCGCAGTGGTAACCGCCACATAACATCGACCGGGAGCATCATAATCCGCAATTGCAAAACCTGAATCATTTGCGTCGATTGCAGGCGGGGGAAACTGACAGGCTGTTCGGTCAAAAAGGGCTTTAACTTGCTCAGAAGCTCTACGAATTGTCGCAGTTGATCCGATAACTTTGGGACGACCTTCTTTTAATGAAAAGAGGCGATCGATTGCAACTTCATACAGTGACGCAATCGTTCCCAATGGACCAGAAATAAGATGCAGCTCATCCTGTAATATCAGATCAGGAGGATTCCCTATGTCTATGCCAAACAATACATTAACTTGTTCGTAGCGAACTATCTGTGCAAATTTGTCCACTGTGCCTATGATCAGAGTTGGGCGTTTTTTATAAATATCCTCATCAACTGTGCAAATAGGAAGTTTGGAGCCAAAAAAAATACATTTTTCATTTATACAACTAACATTAATTGCCTTGTTGCTCTCATCCGGTGACCACAAAAGACTTGCTCCACATGCAGGGCAGTCTATGACCTGCTTGGGAGAAGGTGAATCTGGATTTGTACCGTTTAGAGAAGCACGAGCATCGGTATAGCTCTTTGGTGTTGCATCAGATCCGACCCACAAACCGATTGATATTGGTACAGAGCCTAGATCACCTGCTGTTACACCAGTTATCAGACCAAGGCGGATTGCTTCACAGGCAAGAATCATAGCTGTTGCCCTCTCAAACTGCTGCGTAGTCAAAGTACGAAGTGTGTATCGCATCATTGCTGCGACACCTGCACCCATGTCCGCGTTCTTATAATTAAGACGCCTATAAAAGGCGAGATATGCAATGAGACCGAGATATGCCTCCGTTTTACCGCCACCGGTAGGAAACCAGAGTAAATCCATAAGATCTCTATCTGGATGATCGCGTTTTACGACAGATTCCGCAGCAAGAAGAAAAAAACCCATCTGAAAAGGTCTCCATTCCAGTGATCCTTTCTTTCTTTGTCTTGCCAATTTCCACTCATATTGTGTAAGCATTGCCATATTAGCCAACCTGAATGCAACAAGTGAGATAGGTCTCGACACAATTGCATTTGCTCCGTCAGTCAGGCGTTGAAGTATCTTACGACAATTACCCATATTCAATGAAGCCTGATCTCTGAATTCCTCAGGCAGGGATGGAATACGTTTTTCCTGAAGCTCAATCCATTTCTCATATTCTTTTGGGACACTAAGAAGTGCCGATCTAAGTGAGGGAGTATCAGCTAAAGCAAGGTATTTTGCACTGAGCGGAGACGATTCACCTCCTTCTGCTAATTTCGCTAATATACTGTGACCATCTGTGTTTGTAGCCGGTACTATCGTATTAGGAATCCACGTTGTGGCCACTTTTTTGACACTATTATCATTTATAAACCATTCTGCAGAGCAGATATGTCCAACTGCATATTCTCTAACATCACGATAAAGCAAGGCATTAGATCGCTCATCCTCATCCTGCAAAACTTTTCTAGAAGGTCTTGCAATTAAATAAGTGTCCTCGCAAGGTGTCACTTCAATATGTGTTTGAAAAAGAGTTGACTGTTCTCCAGCATAAGTAACATCATAATTTATCACTATTTCGTTGAGCAATGTGATCGTAGCAAGATAATTTTTATCCCATTTCACTGATCGCACATGAAGCCTGATTCCGTCCGGTAACCCATGCTGTGACAAATCTATGATTTGAGGAGATTTATCAAGTGCAACATTTGTTATCACAACTTCATGTGGCCTTCGCCGCCATAAAGTTTTAATATCTGTTTTCAATAAATCTTTAAATGCATGCAACTCATCTTCGTTTAGAGATGAACCTTCAATAGCTTCGTACATAGCTAACAGTATTTTTATCTGAAGTTTCGGACTTCTTGCATTTGACGCAACAGCAAATGAAATGCCTGCAGTGCAAGGCTTTATTGACATGGATAAAGGAATCTGATCACCAACTGAACTGCTCTCTTCATCCGTACCAGCAGATATTTCAAGTTTATCATCATCCTGTTCACCCATCCTTGTGTCTCGAGGCCATAAAATGCCTGTCAAATACACATCTGACGGTCGAGAGGCTAATATTTCATCACCTGAATATGGCCCTACTAGATCCTCTCGGAGTCTTTTTAATACATATTTTCTATGCGCATCCATAACCGAATCTCCTTACCGACTGTATTTAATCAGTGGCATACCAATGACGACCGGAGCTAGCATGATACCGCTTTGAGACCAAGGATTATGAAGAAGCATTAATTCGTGATGGTCGGGCGGAAGCACAATCGTCCGAATCGCTATAACGTGGAGCTTACTCAATCCAGCAGGTAGTTTCAAAAAATGGAAGTGTTTATTCCTTATTTCAAATAGATCGGCATTAACTTTCTGAGAGAGAGCAGCAATATATCGAGACCCACTTCGGCATTCATCAATACGGTATGCGTATCCAGCTGAAGGATCCCGTACTCCATAAATACCTGTATTGTCGTATGCTATCTTTTTTAATCTATTTTGGCTCTGTTGTACGTCATCTGTTGTGCTGAAGTATTTTTTCCCTGCAACCCCTTCTGCCGTAATATCGCCATCTCGCCCGATTTCCACAAAAGCGGACAAGCGTCTGTTTGATCCCCAGAGAGTGTATGCCCTTCTCGAATTTTTAGTATAATAAGTTTTTGATATATATCCTTTACCGACAGAAAGACTTTTTCGTGCACGAGTTGCACCAACGAAAGCAACCCTTGTTTCCTCGGAAGCATCATTGTTTGCAGATGATATTTGAGGCAGCATAAGACAAACCACATCTGCTTCTCGCCCCTTTGATGCATGTATAGTGCTTAAGATTGGCCCCCCAGTTCCAACGTCAGCTGTACAGAACTCAGCCGGAGGTCGACTAGCACCAAGACGGTAACGCAAGATCTTCATGTCAACAACTTTCTCTGATTTGCCCGCAAGCACCACTAGCATTTGCCAAGCAACATCAAAGGTTAATGAAGGAGTCGTATCTATAGCCTTATCATGCCAAAGGCTTTCAAATTCGGATCTTGTTAGAATACCCTGTTTGTGTTCAGACAAACATGCGCCCACCCAAGGCTCGACACAGCACGGTAGTCCAGACATTCGGATACGATGTTGCATGCCCTCCATTCTATTTGATGCTCTTAGTACTTCAACGCGCCTTCTAAACAGAACAAACGCATCATCTATATTATCGAGATATATATCGTCAAACGTGCCAATACACATATTGCATAATTCATTTATGTCATCAATTACGCTTTTCTGAGAATTTATTGGATTATCAGAGCTGTGAATAATTTTTTGACGTGTTTTTGAAAATAATTCTTTCAGATTATGGCACCCAGTACGGTATATATTAGTTAATGCATAATCACTGAAAGTAAGATCCGGCATAAGTTTTATTTGATCAATTAATGGCGGTTGTTTAACTCCACACTGAATGCTATTATCTTCATCTACAGAGAAACCGTATATGGCCTGCGAGCTATCATTAAAAATGGTAATTCCACACTCTACTGAAAGTCTTTGAATAATTTTTAGCAAAAGAACGGCTCTGCTTCCGACAATATCCTGTGTCTCATCAATTATTAGGTGTTCTATTTGCTGTTGTAGAAAAGATCCGACATATGGGTTTGATTTAATATCTTCTATGAGGTTTTCGATAGTTTGGTCGTATGTGCCTGTCATCTTGGCGTTTTCATTGAATCCGGAATGCATAGACCACGATTTTGAATCCAATGTGGCTATTGTGATTGAAAAGGCATCATCTGGATTACTAAGATAGCTTCTAATTCGGTTTCTTACTTCATATACCGCTGCCCTTGTAAAACTGACCATCCAAATTCGTTCGGGTTGTATTTGTGTATTATCAATTAGCCATGCTACTCGGGCACAGGCCACGGCTGTTTTTCCTGTTCCCGGTCCAGCGTCCACAATCAACCGAGCACTCTTGGGTGATTCTATAACTTTCTTTTGCCGGGCATCCCATGATATTTTACATTTTGATGTTTCTTCAGAAATCTCTGAATCTGATTCCTTCGTATTGTTTGATATGTTACAAGAGAATACAAATTCTGATGATACAAGATTACTCAGTGAATATTGTTTTTGAAGAAGAGAGGATATTTTTGAATCAAGACCAGCTACAAGGATTATTATTGAATCATCTGTTTTCCGACCAATGAAAAAAAGATCGGATGATTTCCCCAATTCTTTTATTTGATTATCTTTAATCCTGAGGCTGCATTCTGATAAGGATTGTTCCCCTTCTTTAAAGCTAAACCAAGTTAATGTACATTCTGAATTTATAGGAGCCACTTCATCATTACAGAAAGAAATAAATGCAGCCCTGAAACACTTTGGACTATCGGTTACACAAAATAGTTTTTCCAGCTCATTATAATCATTGAATAAATATAACTCTCCAACGGAAGGATATGTTTCCGACTTAGTTAATAGCTTCGCGGCTACAATTGTACAAAGATTGTCAATAATATTGTCTTTCACTTACCGGGTATATTCCCTTCCGCAGCATTAGAATAAAGCCAACTAAGAATTCTGTTAATACAATCTTCTATATCCACGGCTTTTTTGTCCCGCACCGCACATTCCCATACGGTAAGCACTCGCCAGTTTAAATCATTAAGCAACATATAATTCCTTTTGTCTCTGTTTATGTTGTCATTTATTTTCTTTCTCCATATCTCGCGATTTTGACTCGGCCACTTAAAACCTTTGCAATTATGACCATGCCAGAAACAGCCATTTACAAAAATAACTGTTTTGAATTTGGCTAATACAAGATCAGGGGTGCCTGGCAATTTTTTTGAATACAACCGGAATCTGATACCTGATCTGTGCAAGTAAGAACGGATAATTCGCTCCGGCTTGGTATTTCTAGCACCAATTCTCGACATGTTCCAACTACGATGCTCAGTTGAGATCCTATCAGCCATTATTATTGCCTCAGAGTGAAAAAAAATTATTTACTATTAAAGCAACTTGTCTTGCAAGTAATGGCGGCACTGCATTACCAACCTGGGTGTACTGCTGCGTCCGGTTCCCGCAAAAATAATAGTTGTCAGGAAAAGTCTGCAGACGTGCAGCTTCACGCACTGTTAAACTTCTACCCTGATGGGGGTCAGGATGAATGTAATAATGGCCATCTTTTGAAATATGACTTGTGATAGTCGTTGCTGGACGCCCATAGATTTGAACACGAAACCGATCACTAAAATCGCCCGATTTAGCATTATCGTGTTCGGGGAGAAGGTCAGCAGGATATTCTGAAAGTTTTGGCGATCTGTCACGCAATTGTGCAAAACACGCTGCATAAATGTAACGATAAATATCCTTCAAAATATGGGACCTTGTTGCATGGTTACAAACACCACCAAGTTTTGGATCATTAAACCACCATTGCAGTTCTTTTGCGACAGGTGCATCGCATTGAATGAACTCATTGCCTCTATCTTTAAGCGGAGTGGAAATGTTTTTTATAACAGATATCAAGTTTTTATAAAACTTTTGTCCCTGCTGTTTTTTTAAACTTTTGACCCAACGTTTATCAAGCGCGTCGGATATCCTTTTTCTCCATAGCACAGCATCATCTTTTTCCTTTGATAGGCCACTCCTTAATATTGGCAGATCATTTATAACATCCTCTATGTTGGTGTAATTACCTTCTTTAAGAATACTTGGAATAGCAGTAATGAAATCATTGCGCATACCTAAGAGAATAACGCGATGTCTCGTCTGGGGTATTCCGTATTTTTCACACTTCACAACATAATCTTTGGAAACAAATTTTTCATCTTGTGTATCAGTTGACTCTTTTACCAATGAGAATATTTTATAGCTTGTTTCGTCAGCTGAAACATAAGAAGGGAAGACAGACAGAGGATCACGAAGATCGGTTAGAATCTGATCGAATATCCGATTTCCCTGAATGGTTGATGACAGAATTCCTTTTACATTTTCTAAAACAAAAATTGGGGGCCTGTGTCTAGCAATAATTCTAAGATATTCGCGATACAAGAAGTGTCGATGATCTTTCTCAAATTCTTCAGGATTTTCTTTACTGCGACGTCTGACACGTCCTGCAATAGAATATGCCTGACATGGCGGACCACCAATGAGAACCCATATACTTTCATTTTGTAGTGCTTCATTTATCCGGCTATCAATTTCTTCCGAATTATTTTCCGCAAGCTCAAAATGCCATGATTCCTTTTGCGCACGTTGTGCCTCATTTTTATAGCGGCTAAACAGGGTATCACGCGACACACCTTCCTGTCTGAGAAACTTGTAATAATCCTCTGGAGCTTCGCCATCCGGGAATTGCCTGAAGAAACTTCTTAACTCAAGAGTTTTGTGTGCGGAGGCATCTTTCTCAATAGAAAGAGATATTTTATATACTTTTTCACCTTTGATGTTTCGAATTGAAGAGAAACCTTCACCAAGCCCACCTGGCCCCGCGAACAAATCAATTACAGGTATTGGCATTTATTTTAAAGCTCCTTGGTTAAATGAAGCGCAAAAGAGGTTAACTAAAATAACTTAACCAAACATGACGGAATTGGTAAGTTCCAGATAAGGTTGATCTACATCCTGTCTATGACATTCGGCCCCCTATACTGAAATAAATATCTCGTTTCCCTCATCAGTATTGGTTTTGTGAGTTTAATGATGTCACCTACCTTATTTGTCTTTCGATTTATATTTTCTCAAATTCTGTTCTGATCTGGTACTGTTCCCGATTTTTCTGAAATATACATTTCGTTACGATGAATTTCCTCTACAACCGCATCGATTGTATGTCTTTCCAAATCCTCATCATCTTTACAAGGTGGATCAATGTTTGCGTTGGCGTCTAACATCAATTTATCCAGCGCCGTTTTATGTTCCCTCAGTTGGTAAAAAGCTTCTTCGACAATTGCTTCCGCAGCTTCCCTTAGAGGGATTTTTTTACTGGATATTTCATCATCAACAAGTTTAATTAAAAACTCTGTGTAATCCTCATAATTACCTTCCAGAGCTTTTTTTATATAATCAGTCATAGACTTGTCCTCCGTTTGATCTATGAAATCTGCTTCTGTTTAATAATAAATTCATGATAAGCATGCGGTGAGTCGCGCGGGCAAGCTGCAGGTAGAGCTGGCCCAGCTGCGCTACACCCAGCCGCGCCTGGTGGGAAAAAACCGCGCCATGGACCG
>JAGVVH010000262.1 GCA_019135895.1 Bacteroidota bacterium
TTACTATGGTGGGAGCGAGAATAAAAATTGATGTAGATATTATTTTTTGCCAGTTAATTTTCATTGTTGCATATGCTTGTGCCTAACGTTCGGCGGTATGTGTTGTTGGCGCCGCTTCGGGGTGGCGCGTGTTTTTGCACTCGTGGTGCGCTGCAGAGATATGATTGTTATTTGTTTATTCTCGCGTTGGCAAAAACCGTGACACCAGGCGGGAGTCCCCGGCGGCAGCCGGGGCAGGCCGTGGCGCCAGCCGCGAAGCCTTCCTCTTTAGTTACCCAATTGTCGCGCCACGGAGCGCCAATGACATATACCGACCTGTTAGAGGCAGTGCTGTTTATTTGATTAGCCTCTCCACGATTTCTTTTACGGATACAGCAGTGTCACGGTACTCCATAGCTTCTTTTTCATCTGGGATGTAAAAGTCGTCAGGATATCTCACACTTACTCCAAAGTCTGTCAGGCTTTTAAAATCTATCTGAAAGGCTTCTTTATTTATTTTCTGACATTCAATAAGGAGAAAGTCCAGATCATGTGTTCTTGGAAAGTCTACATCATGATAAGCCAGGAATGCTTTAAGGAACTTTTCCGACGCTTGCTGAGCATGAAAACAAATACTACTAGTGTAATATTCAGCTCCGGCATTCACAAGGCTTTTTATTACGGCAATATCCTCATTTGCCCTGAATAGCCAATTCTTGATATATTCAGCTTTGTCCTTGGTCATAGCAGAATAGCATCATTGAGAATATTTTTAATAATATGACCAGGTAACTTTTTATTTTTCTTAACCTCTTTCTTGCTTTGGATTAGGATATCTGACCGGATACCCTCTTTAAGCAGGTCTTTTCTGATATTTGTTTTGAGTGGCAGTTTTTGCTTGGGAGACAGGTCTAAGGAAGTAACTACAAGAACATCAAAGTCACTGTCAAAAGCAGCTTCTCTTCTTGCGCGGGAACCAAATAGCATAACTTCTGCATCAGGCAGATATTTGCATGCTGTCGCTTTAATAAGCTCTAATATCTCGCGATTTGTCTCCATCTAGTACAAAGATATCAATTTAGTAATCACCGTGAAATCATCATATTGTCATTTTTGTTTGCGCATTGCCTCTAACGTTCGGCGGTATGAAAAGTTGCCGATTGCGGGCGATTTCCTATCAAGTTATACAAAAGTTGGAGCGGGCTACAACTCTTGAATAACCTACTGTCTCGGCAATTTTTTATACCGCGTGTTATGGGCTGGGCATTATTCATTTCTCAATCCTTCAATTTTTATTTTCTCTATCACCCGTTTTAATATGTCCAAATAATTTTCAATCTCCAAAGTAGTTATATTTCTGTTAATCACCCATTTTAAATTTGACTTTGCTTGTTCAAATTTCCCAAATTTTTCCAATTCCGACTTGTAGAAATGAATCACGCTTTCAGCATTATTAATCTTTTTACTAATCTCTTCAAATCCAGTGTAAAGACTTTGTTTATAAACTGAATTTGGTGGATAACCAAAACATAAACCAACAAATCCGCTGTCAAAAGTTTGGTTCAATGAAAATCCTTTAGAACCCCAACGGAATATAAGTTTCTCTTGTTCTGCAAACTTGAACAATGACTCAAACAGTAATTTTCCATTATTGTCTAAAGTTTTTATAAATTTATCTTTATCAGTTTTTGGAAGTTGGGCTGAAGAACTGATTTTTGTCCGTAAAAATTCTTCATCACCAACAACAAAATCGCTCGAAATCATTTTATTGTCAGCGTTGTTGACAAAGTATTTAAATTCAACGCAATAAACATCAAGTCCTTTTTTTCTTAAGTACATTGCGGTCTGTTTAATCTCAGTCGTAATATTTGAAGCAACAATTACTAATTTTGAACTTTTATTCCATGAAACTTTCTCAGATGTTTCTGACTTGTAATATTCTTGATGATAATCCTCTAAACTTGCGTCTTCTCCTGAATAGTCCTGATATATTTCATTCAATTGGTCATAATCCAAGTTGTCTATGAATGAAGCATATTCAATTAACTGCGCAATTGTTTCTCGTGGTGTCTTTCCTCTTTTTAATTCAATCACAACGGTATTTCCAAACTGGTCAACTCCAAGCAAATCAATGAAAGTGTTCAAATTTGTCGTTACTTGTCTACCGATGATTAAAATCTTGGAATTGTCAAAGAAATATTCAGGATTATTTTCAAGAAGAATTTCCAAATCAAATTCCTTGTTTTCCTCTTTAAAATCCTGTTCCTTGAATTGAACAAATTTTCCGTTTTTATCGATCGTAAATAGTTTCATATTTCAATTCTATCGTGTGTGTGCGTTCTCTTGCCTTGCCCATAACGGCTCGGGTGTATGCCGAGCGAACAGCGGGGATTTGCGAAAGCAAAGCCGGAAAGCTGGAGCCGGCATCGCCCGCTGGTCGTTCGGTATAACACCGTGTTATG
>JAGVVH010000295.1 GCA_019135895.1 Bacteroidota bacterium
GTGCTATCAGGATAATTTCAACGAACCCCTTTATACGCTGGATGAATATAAAAATGAAATAAATTCTTTCACTATTGAAGAATTGAAAACAGCTGCAAAATATATGAAACACGACAATTACTTGCGCTTTATCCTGATGCCGGGGAGTGACAAAAAAGAATAACTTCGGTCGTTTTATATTACTACAAAAAAGAGTCTCGGAAAACTGAGACTCTTTTTTGTTTTTCCGAGGATGCTGAAAAATCTGTTTACGATCGATAAATTATTACTTCTCTTTGATCTTAATTCTCACCAGCTCAGATTGAGTTCCCAAACGAATTGGAGGCCCCCACAAACCAAGACCGGAACTGACATAGATATCCATATTATTCATTTTCTGATGACCGTATGGGATTTCCCACATTTTCCTTATCATTAAACTGATGGGAAATATTTGTCCATCGTGGGTATGTCCGCACAAAAGCAGGTCAACGCCATTTTGACTTGCCTCAGCAAGCTCCTTGGGCTGATGATCCAGGGTGATGATAAATTGATTATCTTTATCAGAATTTTTGAGCAAATTCTCTATGCTTTGGCGTTCCGTATTAGTTCTGTCATCCCTGAAGACGAGCAAAATATTGTTGCTGTCACCAATAGAAATAACCCTATCGCGCAAAAGAGTGATGCCGCTCTTTTTGTAAAAATTTTCGATTTTTTTAATTCCGTTGTAATATTCATGATTACCCATGCAACCATAAATACCATATTTAGGAGAAAGTTGCTGAAGTATGGATGCAAATTTATTCTTTTCCCACATTCTATTGTCCCCATCAAGCAAATCACCTCCAATTAGGACTAAGTCATACTCTTCACGGTTCATCATTTCTACATACTCCTGAACTCTCTTCTCTGAGAAGAGCCCGGTTAAATGAAAATCAGTGAAGAAAAGAATATTCAGCTCCTTAGCCGCTCCCAAATTCTTATCAGTGAAAATTTGCACTCTTGTTGTTTCCGGGTTTCGATAGTTCCGGTTGCCAATAATGATTAAAACAGTAGTAAAAATAATGGCACAAGTGAATAATATTCTTTTGGTTAGGATGATGTTATGGGTGATGAAATTAGGGAAGAATGGAAAGAAATGGTTGACAATTCGAAGCAGGTCGATAAAGTAAACAAAGCAAAAAGTAAAGAGCATAACGGCTATCCAGGTACTTCCAATCGCCTCGGCTAAAGGAGAGATTCCCACCGGAATTTTATCTCTGAGGAGCATGGCCAAAGGAAATGAAAAGACTAATAAAGTGCAGGTAACAAAGTACAGAATATTATATTTACGGGGCAAAGCCAATGCTTGCCAACCGCGGTAACAGATATAATAGTTAATAGCAAAGAAAAACAGTAAAACGAAAATAAAAAATAGGGCCATGGGTGGTTTCATTATGACAATAAAATTATCAGATATATTAAATAATTATCTTTTCTTCAGTGAAATATAACTAAAAACAGGGTAGTGGTCAGAAGTCAGAACATCCTTACAAATAGTGTGTCCGTATGCATTGAATTTCTTATCATGTAAAATGTAGTCAATTCTGTAAGACGGGAAAGAACTCCCGAAATAGGTATCTCCACGGCCTTCGCCACTTTCTCTGTAGGTGTCTTTGAATCCGCGGCTGATTTTATTGTAACTGTAAGAGGCCGGAGTATCGTTAAAATCACCACAGATAATAACCGGAAAGCGACAACTGTCAATATTGGCTCTTAAGGTACGGGCTTGCATTGCACGCTCTCGGAATGCTTTTTTAAGTTTTGAGCCAATCTTCTTTGCATTCACATTTAACTTTGGGTCATTGAGGTCATTGTTTATAAACTGTTTCCCGGTTTCATAATCTACTTTTTCCATGTGAATGGATTCAAGATGTGCGGTATAAACCCTGATGGTATCACCTTTATATTTGATGTCGACAAAAATGGCTCCGTTGGTACTGCTGTCAGGCATTTGTATAAAATCGGCATTGACAATCTTGAATTTGCTGAAAATTGCCAATCCATAATAATACTCTTTTTTAAGATTCGTAGTAAAATGTTGATAATAAAACTCCTTCTTATCTGAATAGGGTCTGTTATCTAAATTCAAAATGGAAAGAATAGTGTCGGTGGTGTTAAATTTAAGTTTCCCGCTTTTATCTAAAAAGTATTCCTGAAAACAAACAATATCAGGTTGTTCCTTAAGCAGAAAATCAAGAATTTTGTTTTTCTCCTTTTCACGTTCCTTAGGGTCATCTGAATTATAAACTCCAAAAAGCTTACAATTGTAGGTCATGACTTTGACGCAATTTTCACATACCGGAGGAACTTCAGAAGATTTCAACTGATAGTGTTTGTCAATATTATTTACATTCAGCAATAACACGCAAACTGAAATAAGAGAAAACCTGTAATTTACAAATATCCAAAAAACGGAAAACCCAATGTTGATGAATAATAGATAATAAAAAGCCATTCCGCAATAGGCAACAAAAACAGAAAGGGTAGGTGAGATAAAATTAGCAAGCAATGACAGCAGAAAAGCAAAAGCAAAGAAAATGTTTATAGCAAGAACGGCGTATATGATAAAGTTTTTTAGAAAAGGTCTCTTTTTCTGTGCCATTTTGCAATCTGTTATTTTCTAAAATTGAATAAAAAATCCTTTTCTTCTTTTGAAAGTGCATCGTAGCCGTTTTGGGAAATTTTATCCAGAATTTCATCTACTCTTTTTTGTTGTTTGGCTCTGTTGGCGTTGTACTCTTCATCACTGACAGGTCTCCAGTTGTTGTCATATGAAGTGGTAAATTTAGTTTTTTTCTTTTTGACTTTAGTAAACTTCGGGAAAGTAATATGAGTATAAAAGAGCACTGATATTGCCCCATAGAGTGCACCTCCCAAATGGGCAATGTGTCCTCCTGCATTTCCCTGTGGAATGCTGAAGATATCAAGTATAACAAAAACTAAAGTAATCCATAACAGTTTGGTTCTGCCTATTAAGAGGATGTTTACTTCGTGGTGTGGACGATAAACGGTAATGGCTACCAGAATTGCCATAATGCTTCCTGACGCTCCCAGTGCGTAGGCCATAGGCAAAGCCTCAGCAAAAACAGGAAAGAAATTGTAAGCCCCCATATAGAGTAAATTTCCGCAGATTCCTCCAACAAAATAGGTAATAATGAGCTTCTTGTCATCTAAATATTGCTTGAAAATAATGCCGGCAACATACAACATCAGCATATTCATGAAAAGATGCCAAAATCCTGTATGAAAAAATATGCCGCTAATGATTGACCACGGTTGTATCAGCAACTGATCAAAAGAAGCAGGACACGCCAGCAGATGAATTAATTTCTCAATTACTATCTCGGAAGAATTTCCGCCTGATAAATAAACAAAAGTATTGGCCAAAATCCGAAACAGGAAAAAAGCAATATAGACGGCAATGTTGATAATAATCAATCTGTTTAATGCCGATTTCGATTTAAAAAAATTCCTTAAAGTTGTTTTAAAACTCGGACGAGAATTGAAGAAAGAAGTTGAATTATATTCCATTTATTTAGTAAATAAAATCATACAACAAAATAAACATCAAATTGTTTTTAATGAATACTAATAAACCCTAAATCTTCGGTTGCGGTCTTGTTTTCTCCAAATCAGAATAAGAAGTATTCCGAAGAGCATTCCCCCTAAGTGTGCAAAGTGCGCCACTCCGTCTGAGGAGCCTGTAATGCCGAAAATTAATTCCAATGCCCCGTATATAACAACAAACCATTTTGCTTTGATGGGGAGCAGAAAATATACATAGATTTCAGCATTGGGGAACATCATCCCGAAAGCTAATAACAAACCGAAAACAGCTCCGGAAGCTCCAATGATGACAAAAGAATTGAGGAAATCATCTTTTGCCTGGGCTGTAACCTGAATCAGTTCGTTTAAGCTGCTTGGGTTTTGCTGAAGAACCACCAGGTTTTGAGTAAACATTTTCTGAAATCCGGGAGATGCATTGTTCTCAGCCAAATAACGATAGGTGTCAAGACTCGGATTATCCAAAAAATGATTGATAAGCGCCAACTCCGGCTGTATCTGGAAATAGACGATCATATAATGAATCAATGCAGCCCCTATGCCGGTGATGAGATAATAAATCAGAAACCTTTTTCCTCCCCAAATGTTCTCAATCGCTGCTCCAAACATCCAAAGAGCAAACATGTTGAAAAAGATATGGCTGAAATTGCCGTGCATGAACATATAGGTAATTACTTGCCAGGGTCTGAAATCCGGAGCCTCAAAGTAGTGCAATCCGAAAATGGCATCCAGATCAATATCGCGACTTGCCAACACAATTTTGGCGAGGAAAAATAGCCCGTTGATAATAAGTAAATTTTTGACAATTGGTGGCAGAATTGAGAAACCTCCCGCTCTGATATTGGTATTCATCTTGGTCGTTAAATTTAAGCTGCAAAGATACAATAAATTGGAGAATCAGAAATTGATAATTGGCAGGAGCTGTTTTTCATTAATGTTATTTATTTGGGGGCACCGGCTCGCTGTTCCCCAAAGCTCCCGTCTTTGCCGTGTTTTCACTTCAATCCCTTGCGAATTAAAATTTTCTAAGACAAATAATTAAAAATCAATAAAATGAATATCAAGGAGTTTTAATGATACGTATGATTCGGACAATTCAATACTTCTATTTAGATTAAATTCCCCCCTCGATCTTATACTATTTTTTGGTATAACAATTGATAAAATACTTTTATAATTAATAACTTACCTACTCCTAAGTTACTTTTTGCAGTCATAATGTGTTGAAATTTTGATTGTATTTTTTTTATTTTTTTATTGAATTAATTATTATTATTGCAAAAAATATTTTAATAGACATGAATAAAAAAATTATTCTTTCTTTATTCTTTCTCTTATTTTGTATAACGGTAGTTTCTTATACACAGTCTCCGGCAAAATATTGGGTTCAGTTTAAAGATAAAAATGGAACCACTTTCTCTGTGGAGAAACCTCAGGAATTTCTTTCCCAAAAAGCTATAGAAAATCGAAGTCATTTTAATATCCCAATTACTGAAGAGGATTTACCTGTTAATCTGAATTATATTAATCAAGTCCTTCAGTTGGATTCAAACATGGTTTTATTTACGAAATCTAAATGGTTAAATGGTATTACCATATATTCAGAAAAAGAGAATATCAAAGATTCAATTGAAAAATTATCCTGTGTTAAATTCTGTGAAAGAACTATTTCCATGAAGGAACCTGAGCCCAAAATAAGCAACAAATACACCTATTTCAATAATGTGCAACCTTCTTATTCTTTGCCTGAAAGTAATGGATCCTTTTCGGAACTGGATTATGGAAAAGCTCTTGAACAGATTCGCGTAAACAATATTCACTGGCTGCACAGAATGGGCTTTAAAGGGCAAGGTATGCTAATGATGGTGATGGATGGGGGATTCTTGAATACTGATACCTTAAGGCATTTTTCCGTAATAAGAAATGAACAGCGCATCAGAGGAGCAATCAATTTTGTAGAACAGGATTTGAGCCCGTTTCAAAAGGATAACCACGGCACAATGGTCTTGTCTTGTATAGCTTCTTATCTGCCGGGGGAACTTATAGGAACGGCTCCAATGGTTTCTGTTTATTTGGCTAAGACGGAAGATGGTAGAAGTGAAAATAAAGTTGAAGAAGATAATTGGGTTGCCGGAATCGAATGGGCCGATAGCTTAGGTTGTATGGTTGTGAACTCATCTTTGGGTTACTACAAATTTGATGATTCAACACATATAAGGAAATTTGAAGATCTTAACGGTGTTACCAGCCGTGCCTCTGTTGCTGGTACCATTGCTGCTAAAAAAGGAATTATTGTATGCTGCAGTGCAGGAAATGAAGGTAATGATAAATGGGGACATATTATCTCTCCTTCCGATGCTAAAGATGTGATTTGTGTGGGAGGTGTTGATATTTACGGTAAAAGAGCTCCCTTTAGCTCATACGGCCCATCCTATGACGGTAGGGTAAAACCGGATGCTTGTGCTGTGGGAATGGATATTTTTGTGGCTACTCCCCGAAGCAAAACTATCCGCTCCAACGGAACCTCCTTTTCGTCCCCAATGTTATCGGGGATGGTAGTCTGTTTATGGCAAGCTTTTCCGGATAAGACAAATTATGAAGTGATGGATGCTATTCGACGAAGTGGTCATCAGGCAAATCAACCGGATTCTTTGCTTGGATATGGTATTACCGATTTTTTGAGGGCATATAATTATCTGCTTCAAGTTGAGACCCCTTCTCTGAAATGCTTTTTCCCTACTTTTATTACTGATAAAAATGTAATTAATGCTACTATTACTGCAGATCATACTGTTATAGTGACCATCGAAACCGTTTCAAGAAAAACAAAAAAGAGCGTAACTAAAGTTTATAAAATTGAAAACGAAAAAAACTTGAATATTCAACTTCCAATGTGTTCTAAAAAAGAAATGTATGATATTGTTGATGTTAAAATAACTGCCAGTCAAAATATACTGAACTATGTGGTTGGTGTTGAACATCTTAATGATTAAATTTATAATAATATAAATAATTGACAAAATGAAAAAATCTATCTTATCCCTTTTATTTATTATCCTTATTATTTCAATATCTTTTGCTCAGGTACCTAAAAATTGTATTAGAGTTAATTCCGGTGAAATTATTCCGAAAGCGATTAAGTTAATGGATGATGGTAAGTTGGAAGAGTCAGAACAATTACTTCTTTCTGTACCTTTTGACGATACTTTATTTTATTGGTCTCAATATGAACTTGCACTGCTCAATTATGACCAGGAGAAATATGAAAAAGCTTTAGAAATTCTTTCATCAATTGGGGTTACTTCTTCTGCCGGATTCAATCTAATGGGAAATACATACAGCGACCTTAATCAATATCAAAAAGCTTTTGATACTTATGATGAAGGTTTGCAAATCTATAAGTATAACAATCAATTGAATTTTAATAAAGGAATTGTTTATCTTAAACTTGACGAGAAAGAAAAAGCTATTGATTGCTTTCAAAAAGCCATTTTGTGCAATCCACTGCATCAGGGAAGTCATTTTCGATTGGGAATGACTTACCTTAGCCAAGGTTATACCATCCCAGGAATTTTGGCACTAAATTATGCTGTTATGTTGAATACAAACAGCAATTATGCCATACAGGCTCTTGTCAAAATTGATGAAATATATTCGAAAGGTATTAAAAGCTATAATGAAGATATTCCTATTTCAGATGAAATAAGTAAAAAAAATCAAAGGTTCAATAAACTCATGTTATTTATTGATTCTAAAATTGCACTGAATAAATCCTTTAAATCAAAATCAAAAATAAATCATATTATTGTAAAACAAAATCAATTGGTTTTTGAAAATGTTGAAGCTGACAGCAATTCCCATGAAATTTTTAATCAGCTCTATATACCTTATTTTAAGACTGTTTTGGACAAAAAAAAGTATAATCTTTTTTCTTATTATCTTTTGAAAAATACTAATATTGATAATAACAAAATTTCTTCCGAAGCTGCAAAAATGGAGAAAGAGCATAAACAACTTTATTTAGATTTTCTTAATTTTCTTAAACCATTGATAGAAAAAGGAATAGGTATTGATAATAAGGAAGGAATAACCTATGAATATGATAACAATTATGTTTTAAATCGTTTTGGAAAATATACAGCTGGGAATAGTATTGATGAAAAAAAACGTATCGGATTATGGACTTTTTTGAACAGCTTCGGGGACATTAATAAAGAAATCCATTTTGTTGATGGCAAATTAACCGGCCCTTACGCACTTTATAAAGAAGGGGAAGTGATAAATCGATATGAACTGAATGATGGTAAAATTAATGGAGTTGCTTATTCCTATTTTGACAAATCAACGGATAATACTATTTTGCCGGAAATAATTATTGAATATGTGAACGATTCGGTCAATGGAGTTAAAAAATTATATAATCGTTCAGGTGTTTTGATTGAAGATGCTGTTCTGAAAGCAAATTATTATGATGGAGAAGTGAAATTGTATGATGAACAAGGGAGAATAAAAGAAATTTCCGAATACAAAGAAGGGGCCAACAGAGGAAATTATATTGCCTATTATGCTAATGGAAATATGAAAAGTAAAATTTATTTCGGAGAGAAAGATGAACTGGGAAATGTTGCTCATTATTACTCCGACGGGACATTACAGATGATAGGATATTCCAAAAATGAAGAATTAGTAGGTAAATCTACTAGGTTTTTTATAAATGGCAATATTAAGGATGAAAGAGAGTATAATGATTCGGGACTTGAAGAGGGTAGGTTTGTTTATTATTACAACAACGGACAAAAGTCAAAGGAATTTAATTATATTAATGGAAAATTAAATGGAGAATATTGGTATTACAATCGTTCAGGAAAACCGCTTGCGAAAGAAATTTATAAAAACGATATTTTGACAGGAGTTTATCTCTACAATACAGATGGCTCCGAAAAGGAATATAAAACAACGAAAAACAAAATGATCTCTTATGATATTTATGATGAAGAAGGAATTTTGTATAAGAATATTTCATATCAAAACGTTGAAAAAAAGGAAAAAACGGTAAAGGTTTATTTTGCCAATGGTCTGTTAAGTTCTGAAAATCATTACATTAATTATGAATTAGATGGAAAACAATATTCCTATTACCAGAATGGCCAACTAAATAATTATTCAGAATATAGTCAAGATATGTTAAATGGCCTCAGTATTTCATATTATCCTGACGGAAAAATATATTTTGAAGGCTATTATATGGAGGATCAACCAAACGGAGCTATTTATTATTATTTCCCAAATGAAAAGATTCAACATATACTGGTTTTTAATAAAGGGATCAGGCAATCTGAAACGTTTTTTTATATAAACGGGGATAAATTTTCTGATTATAAATATGCAAACGATCTTATACATATTCAAACTTATTATAATGAAAAAGGTGAAATCCTTAAGATAGACACTATTGAAAACGGAAATGGAATAATGAGAGCTTATTTCCTGAATGGTGAAAAAAGCTTAGAAACAAGAATTGTCGCCGGAATGAGTTGCGATACGGCAGTATGGTATTGTTCCGATGGCAAAGTGCTGACTAAAGATTTCTACTTAAATAATAATATTGAAGGAATGAGTAGTTCATTCTTCCCTTTTGGCAAAATTTCTTCAAAAGGAAATTATCTCTTGGGTAATCTTCATGGAGAAAAAATAACCTATTTTCTTAATGGTAAAATTAGTAGTGTCGAAAATTATAAAAATGGAGAATTATTTGGTAATTCGGTTGGCTATTTTCCGGATGGAGATCTTTATTATGTGATGTACTATGAAGAAGATTTGCCTGAAGGAATAGCTACTTATTTTGCTCATGACAGTATTCCTGCATTGAAAATAAAATATCTATACGGAAGAGCCGTATCCTATGCTTATATGGATAAGAATATGAAAATGTCAGAATTTAAACCCTTTCCCAAAGAGAAAATTCAAATTATTTCTTATTATTCGAATGGAAAGAAATCTATGGAAATAGAATATGAAAATGGTATGAAAAACGGCAAGCAAATCATTTATTATCCGAATGGTTCTATTTCTGAAGAAAAGATTTTCGTGAATAATATGTATGATGGAACTTTAATCTCTTATTATAAAAATGGAAAAATTAGAACAGTTGTTGATTATAAGAATGATCTAATGCATGGAAAATATGAAGAGTTTTATGATAACGGAAAACTTTTTTTTGAAGCAACTTATTATTTTGATGAACTTAACGGAGTTGCAAATTTATTCGATAAATCGGGGACTCTGCTTAATTCGGAAAAATATTATTACGGAAATATAATAAAATAATAATTAATACATAATTCAATTTAATCATGAAAAAAACAATTTTAACACTTATTATTTCAGTTCTATTTAGTAGTTTAATATTTTGTCAAATCGGAGTGGATTTGAAAAAATATGATTTTAGAGAAATCCCTGTCGTTACTGCAGATCAGGATAAACAGTATGAAAAAGAAGGGTCTTTGATTTTAAGGCAATGTCAAATACTTGATTATCATCCTGATGATGCCCAAAAAAGTATTGAACTTTGGTATTGTGATCATATTACCGTAAAAATTTATAGCGATGATGAATTGAATTCATATAAAAATCTTTCTTTAGGGAAAGATCTTTCAAATGTTGTTTCCTGGGGAGCCCGCTCTGTGGGGAAAGATGGGAAAATTACTATTTATGGAGACCAAGATATTAAAGATGTCGAAGAGGAAGATGAGGATGGAAAAAAAACTACTTATAAAGCACTTGTCCCATATGCACTTGAAAAAGGAGATGTTTTGGAATATTATTTTATTATGAAAAAACCTTTTTATAGCAATGGCGGTTACTATATCCAAAGTGATTTTACTATAATGAATTTTGAATTTACTATAGCATTTCCTGATTTTATGGAGGCTGAACTTATCTCTTATAATGGTGCTCCGGATGCTATTGATACAGTTATTAAAAATAATGAAAGAAGATATTATTATTTGTCATCAAAACTGATTCCTGCTTCCCAAAAAGAAAATGTGGCTTTTTATAAAGCTAATTTGCAGCAATTTCAATATGTTGTTGCATACAATTATGCATATAAACGAAATATTAGGTTAAATACTATCGAATCTTATGCTCAAAATGTTTATAGTAATATTGTTGAAATTGATAAATCTGCTGGTAAAGTTGTGAAAAAATTGAGTGGAAGTATGAATATTACCAAAGAAATGTCAACGGAGGATAAAGTGAGAACTATCGAGAATTATATGAAAGAGAATTTCTATATTTTAAATTACAGTAGTGATGATTTGTCTGATGTTAATAAAGTGGTGGAATCAAAATTAACCAATATGGTTGGAATTTTAAGAATTTATAATCTACTCTTTGATCAATTCAACATTAATTACGAACTTGCACTAACATCCGACAAAACAGAACACAGATTTGATAAAAATTTAAATGCATCTAATTTTCTTGATGAAATATTATTTTATTTTCCTGATATAGATCTATATATGGCTCCCAAATATTATGCTTACAGACTTGGTTTGACTCCTTCGTTTACGTCTAATACCGACGCGGCTTTTTTATCAAAAGTTTCAATTGGTGATGTTTCGAATTTTATGGCAGAAATAGAAGAAATTCCGGGACTTCCAATGGAAGCAACCGGGGATTCTTTAAAACTGGATGTTAAAGTCGATGTTAGTAATAAAGTCCTGACAGGCAAATTGAGAAGATCCCTTTCAGGATATATGGGGTTTGGCCTTCAAACTAATGCAAAAAGTTCAGAACCCGAAGAAAAAGAATATCTTATTGAACAATATATTGGCTTAGGTTCCGAAAATACAAATGTTAGTGATGAAAAATTTTATAACGATACTGTTATTGACGTGTTTTTGAAACCTTTTATAATTACAGCCAATATATCTTCTTATGAATACGTGAGATTTAGTGAGGAAGAAATTATTGTAAATGTTGGAAAACTTATCGGCGAACAGTCCAGATTGGAACAAAAGGAAGCCAGAACCCAACCGGTCGATTTAGCTTATTTGCGTCATTTTCATCGTGTTATTACTGTTGAAATTCCCAAAGGCTATAAAGTTAAGAATTTACAAGACTTAAATATTGCGGTTTACGATACAGATAATCCTTCTTCTGCAAAAGCCGGTTTTATTTCTACCGCTAAAGAAGAGAATAATAAAGTCATTATTGAATGTTCGGAATATTATAAGAAGTTTCATTATCCTGTTAATGAATTTGTTAATTATCAGAAAGTTGTCAATGCTGCAGCTGATTTTAACGATATTCGACTTTATTTTTCTAAATAAATTATTTTTATAATCTTAACTTGATTATACTTATTTTTTTGGGCGCATCGGCTCGCTTCGCTCGCCGTCGGGCTTTGGACATGAGAAATTGGAATTGTTTGTAGAGACGCGATTAATCGCTTCTCTACGGGCATCGCTCTGCCGCTCCCTGTGCCCCAAAGCCCCCGCCTTTGCGGTGTTTTCACTCCAATCCTTTGCGCAATTTTCGATACTATCCCAAAAAGTGTGTAAAACTCAAAGTTTAATATTTTTGTAAAGCAAAATAAAAAAACACAAACAATGAATTTTACACAATCGCAAAATTACGAAATTTTAGAG
>JAGVVH010000340.1 GCA_019135895.1 Bacteroidota bacterium
AACAGTTTGATAATAAGTCTTCTGTATCTTAGTGTTTTTAATGGTGTCCATTAGAATATTCTGTCTGAAAAAAATAATAACTACATCAAACATTTCTATTGGACAATTTGGGATTATTTGAGTGATATGAACTTTCTAAAGTCATTTAAAGTACCGTTCAAAACGAACTCATTATTGGCACCAGCTCCAGCAAAGTTTCTAAGACAGGTGGAAAGTCAATTTGTTAATACAATTGTTCGGAAACAGAGGAACCTTACAGACACAGAATTTGAGAATCAAAAAAACTTATTCCTTAATAGTGCAGATTTGAAGCAAATTATACTTTGCTTGAATTTACAGAAAGATGGAGAAAAAGTTGTATTAGTTACAGAAGAGACCGAAAGTAGTAACGACAATAAACTCTTCAAAAAGATTCCTACAATCTGCAAAGAGCTAAATATTTACACATTGACTCTACCTGAAATATTAGAAAAATATGAAGGTATTGATATTGATTTTCAATAAAACTTACGCCCAACTTCATCGGAATTAAACGAAGCACTTCACTATAAATAACACCCTGAGGAATTAACTTTCAGCGTGTTTCAATTTAATTCATTGCTGAACGGAACTTTCGGGAGTGTTTATTTCGATGAAATAGCCCAACCATTCCGAATCAAACTGACCAACTCAATTTCCCCAAAAAATCATCTTCCCCCTCTTTAATTATTAATATTTTATTATTTTTGTAGCGTCATCTTATAACACCATTAGCACAGCTCGTATCAAAAGTAGTGGTAACTTGACAGATAATTCCCCCCCACTCCCCAATGCTTCATACTCTCAGCCCTTGCCCCTAATTTAGTATCGTCGATGGAAGTTGATTAATTGAATGATAATGAAATTGTATATGGATTAATATAAAGGATTATAAATTAACTAAAACAAAGTATTATGGATTTATTTAAACTTATGCCTTATTTTTTAGTGATTATATCACTCTTTTTTATTGTATTGGCGTTGTCGGTCTTTATTCGAAAGAAACCCTTGATTCTAAATTCAGTTTGGTTTCTGGTGGGGATCTGTTTATGCTTTTTGTTCCCAATTCTGTCCTCCTTTGAGACGATTCTTGAAGAGCCATCCTTTATTGGGATTCTACCGGCCTTACTGTTTGTGGTTATGATTGTCTTTTCTGCCTTCATGATGAAAGGATATACCATTTATGGCGTAGATGGCTCTGCCTTTCAAAAGTCGTTCACTGAATGTTTAACCGATAATAATTATGAATTCGAACAAAGTTTATCAACCATAAAAATTAAAAATCCGGAGCTTGAATTATCCATCGCCCTTCAATCATGGACCGGAACAGTTCAGCTAAGATGGAAAGGGAAAGCAAATCGGGAAGTTTTAAAAAAACTGATGAGTGATTTGAAAAAGAAGGATATCAAAGCTAATTACATAGTCCCAATTTTATATGCTATCATAGGAGTGGGGATGTTAATATTTTCTATTGTAATGATTATAAACGTTTCGCAATACGCCCTAAATTAAATAAACTATAAAAAATGAAAAAGACAGTATTATTACTAATAGGATTGACAATGGTAATTCTATCAAATGGACAAACCATAAAAATTCAGGCCGGAACATCAATTTCCAAACTTGATTGGCAGTTGAAAGGAGTGAATATTGGCTCCATTTATGATGAAACATTGATAGGGTATTCAATTTTTGCCGGAGTAGATTACCTTGATAAGCGATATTTTAATTTATCTTCAAACATCGGGATGATTAGAAAAGGAGGCAAAGGTGAGTTTATGCTTACTGATCAATATGGACAATCAACAGGTCAGACAGTCACAGAAAAACCAACTTTGGATTATTTGTCAATTAACACCACGTTTGATTTGAAATACCGAATTAAAGAGACTGTTACTCCATTTATAAGTTTTGGACCACGAATTGATTTTTTAGTAAGGAGCAGTAGGCATTTTGATGCTCTTGAAGAAATTAAAGAATTAAAAAATATAGCGATTGGATTTATAGTTGGGGTGGGATTAAAATATGATATTTCAAACCTTCAATTTGGATTAAGAGCTGATTACTATTATGATTTTACTAATATTGCCGATTGGAAGATTGAAAATACCGGAAATGTTGGAAAAGTAGAGGTAAATACTTTTACAATCAATTTTATAATAGGATATAAAATAAAATAATGAGCACCTCCAACAAATGGTATAGTGCATGCGGGTTTAGCTTCGCTGAGCGCCCTTCGGTCGGTTCAAAAGATAATGAATATGGAAAAGTCTCCTGATTTGAAAATAAAACCGATGGGAATCATCCCCTCTCTTTTGTTTTTTGCGATTCCCTCGGTGATTTTTAGTTTTTTCATATACTATGTTATGCAAAAACTTCACCAAAATGGAATTAACGATTTTGTCAATTTTATGGTATCC
>JAGVVH010000310.1 GCA_019135895.1 Bacteroidota bacterium
TATTATAAGTTGTTGTCAAAGTTTAGCCAGCTAAGAGATCTCAATATTGAAATTTTTTATTTTACCGGCAATCACGATATGTGGGTCAGGGATTATTTTGTCAAAGAAATGAAATTCAGCTTATTTAGAGAGCAACATGCTTTTGTAATTAATGGGAAGAAATGTCTAATTGGACACGGCGACGGACTGGGACCCAAAGATGTCGGATATAAATTTATTAAAGCTCTTTTTGCCTTTCGTCCCAATATCAAACTTTTCGGAGCTCTTCATCCAAGACTTGCTTTTGGGCTTGCCCGTTTTTTTTCGCAAAAAAGCCGTGCCATGACTTCCAAAGAAGAAGAAACTTATATGGGTGATAACAAAGAACAGCTTGTCAATTATATTCGCTCTATTCTATCAGAGGAGCAGATAGATTACTTTATATATGCCCATCGACACCTGCCTCTTGAAATAAAAATGAACGACAAAGCTATCTATTTTAATTCCGGAGATTGGCTGGTACATGATTCCTATTTGCGATTCGGACAGGACGAACCACCCCAATTATTATTTTTTAAAGCTAGCAATCATGAATGAAATAACACATAAAGCAGGGTTTGTGAACATTATTGGAAGCCCAAATGTAGGAAAAAGTACCCTTATGAACAAATTGGTTGGGGAAAATCTCTCTATCATTACTTCAAAAGCTCAAACCACTCGCCATCGTATTAAAGGAATTGTCAATGGGGAGAATTTTCAAATTGTCTACTCCGACCTCCCCGGAATTTTAACCCCTGTCTATAAAATGCAGGAGATGATGATGCGTTTTGTGAATGAGTCCCTGAAAGATGCTGATGTATTGCTCTATATGGTGGAGTGTGGTGAAACCAAATATGACGAACAGATTATCGCGCGTCTTAATAAGTTTGAAATACCTATTATTTTAATTATTAATAAGATAGACAAGGTTCCTGCCGAACAGGTAGAGATAAATCGGACTTATTGGCAGACAATTCTTCCCAAAGCCGATATTATTGATATTTCTGCTATAAAACAAATAAACCTCAATGAATTATTGCAGAAAATTATTGAAAAACTTCCTGATTCTCCACCCTATTTTCCTAAAGATGAACTGACAGATCGTCCCACTCGGTTCTTTATTTCCGAAATCATCAGAGAAAAAATATTGTTGCTTTATCAGAAAGAAATTCCTTATAGTGTTGAGGTAGTTGTGGAGAGTTTTAAGGAGGAAGAGAAACTTATCAGAATAGGAGCTATGCTATACGTTGAACGCGAATCTCAGAAAGCCATTATAATTGGACATCAAGGTACAGCCATAAAAAAACTGGGCATCGAAGCCCGACTTGCTATCGAAGAATTTTTGGAAAAACATGTTTTTCTTGATATTTCTGTTAAGGTTCTGAAGGACTGGCGAAGCGATGAATTACAGATGAAAAAATTTGGATATTATGAAGGATAATATTTCTACTTCATCTGAACAGGAAGATTATTCGGAGAGTCATCCACACCATCACCACTCAACCGGGATTAAAAATATTACCATAGCCTTTTTCCTTAATTTTACTTTTACCATTATAGAATTGGTAGGCGGTCTGATAACAAACAGCGTTGCTATTTTGTCCGATGCTGTTCATGATTTAGGAGATTCCATAGCACTTGCCCTGGCTTGGTATTTTGAAAAAATCTCCAACCGAATGCCAAATAAAAAATTCACATATGGGTATAAAAGATTTTCTTTATTGGGAGCAGTAATTAATTCGGTGATTTTAATCATTGGCTCATCGGTTGTAATCTTTGAAAGTGTTAGAAGGATGGTGAATCCTCAGGAAGTTCATGCAAAAGGAATGTTGTTACTGGCAGTTTTGGGGATTGTAGTGAATGGAATTGCCGTTTTGAGAACACGAAAAGGAAAAGGTATTAATGAAAAAGTGATTTCACTTCATCTTCTTGAAGATGTTTTGGGATGGGGTGCAGTTCTGGTAGTGAGCATCGTGATGCTTTTTGTACATCTTCCTATTTTGGATCCAATACTCTCAGTTGCCATTTCTCTGTGGGTGCTTTATAATGTTTACAAAAATCTGAAAAAGACTCTTACAGTTATCTTGCAAGGCACTCCCTCCGAAATGAATCTTAACGAGATAAAAGTTAAAATTCAGCAAATTCCTCATGTCCGTTCACTTCACGATTTACATGTGTGGAGTCTTGATAGTTTGTATAATGTTGCGAGCCTGCATGTGGTCATAAATACCGAAGAGCAATTTCCTATTATTCTGAAAGAAACAAAGGGCAAGATCAAAGAATTGATGAAAAATGAAGGAATTGAACACATCACTGTAGAGTTTGAAACCGAGCAGGAAGAGTGTATTTCGTGTGATAAATTAAACTAGAATACAATGATTACATTAGATCAAATTCCGGAACA
>JAGVVH010000187.1 GCA_019135895.1 Bacteroidota bacterium
ATTTGGTAGATATACCAAGTTGAGCTCTTCCTTGAATTCTTGCCAGCATTGTTTTTTCTCATAGAGTGCAATATTGGCAATATCCCTTCCTGTCTTGTCAATCTTCCTTTTAAGCCGTTTATACTCTTTTTGGTTCATGATTCAACCTTTTGTAAATGGTAAAAAGGTGCTACCATAGGTAGCACTCTGTTTAAATTAAAGTGATTCTCTGTCGAGTATTCCATCTGGATTCTTTTCGAGAAACCTTTCCCTTGCTTGTTGCTTGTCTCCTTCTGTTCTCATGAAAATATAGTCCAGAAACTCTTTAACCGCCTGTTCCGCTTCGGTCAATTCCTCATCATCAATATCCTTGTCTTCAAAGATCTTATCGAATTTGATCTTGAATTCTTCCAGTCGGGTATTACTGAAGCATTCCTGAAAAGTAAAGACCTTTTTCTCCTTGCCAGTTATACCAAGCGCCTTTTTCCTTTCCATTGTGTTAAGACTCTTGAACCGTGACACCATGTTTTTTAGTTCTTGTGCAGTAGCTTTACTTTTTGCAGCACCAGTTTCGGGATCAACCGCCAGGCCACGGGCGTTGACAATAAGAGCATTAAGTTGGTCTTCTGACAGTTTATCTTTTTCAGGCAAGTGCATTGCCCTTGCAATTTCAAAGGCTTGCGCTAAATTGATTGTCTCATTGTCAAGGTCTGCCCGTACGCTCTCCGGTAGAATGCCGAGTTTGAAATGCTTCTCAACAAAATTGCTATCCAGATTAAGCCGTTTTGCAATTTCATCAAAATTGTATCCAGCGCCGGCCAGATATACAATGGCTTGTACCACTTCCCCCGTTTTTTGAGCGACTCTTGCAGTATTACCGAATATTGAAGTAAAAAGATTGTAATTACCAATTGTCACTTTAGCTACATAATCCGGCTTGATTCTGTTCATCGCCACAAGTCTATGTCCGCCTTCCCAAAGAGCAAACATTTTCTTATCAAGGTCATATGATACTGATAACGGGTGTAATTGTCCCTGATCACGCAAAGCCCGTTCCAGATTGGGAATTTTTGCATCATCAACTTTTCTTAACCGTGTCTCAGGCACATAGATAAGAGTAATAGGTATTTCGGTGCTGATCGTTCCGTCGGCATTGATAAGGTATTCATACCCGTTTTCAGATAGTACATCACAAATTACATTTGTGTTTGCGAGTTTTGTTGTAGTTAAGTTATTCATTTTGTAAATCCATTCCGCACCGTAGAAGGTGCAATTAAAGTTAAGTTAAATTTTAACGACTCAGAGAGCCGACGTCATATCATACTATTTTATTGCATTGTTACTATTCTACGTACAACCGGTATAAGGTCTTCCCGTTCACTCAATCTCAAATTTTCCTCTACACATTCCAAGCTGTTGGTCTGTAGATATTGTGGATATCCTCTGTTATCCATATAACTAATCTTGATTTGATCACCAATTTTTACAATGTTAAGACACATTTTAAACTCCCTTCTAAAAAAGTGATACTATCCACTTTGCTACAATACTGACAACAAGAACTGCTATCAGACTACCCAAACATAATGCGCTATAATCAATCCTATGCATCAGTAACTACCTCATGAACGATTTTCGCCATTCCGCCGACAACTGTAGTATAAACTAAACATAACGCAAAACCTAAAACAACACTTGTAAACATTTAAACCTCTTTTGTTAAAGTTACTATTAATATAATACTTGCCAGACCAAAAGTGTTATTTTTTTCATTTTCTACAAAAAAAAATTTTTTTTTTTTCACACTGCCAGTCACGCTATATAAGAGTAGCATAAAGTGTGCCAACAATGAAATTATACCATAGATAGTATTACCATTGTCTATACTACTATCTATAGTATACCGATTGCCTAACGACCCACATAAAGTGTAAAGAAAACCGACAGGTAAAACGTAGTTTTCCTATAACTATTTATAAATCAATGATTTACAATAGTGTCAACTATTCTTACAAGTGTAAAGAAAACCGACAGTCTATAATATAATATGTACGGGTACATAGTATAATATAGTATGCCCTTTGGTCAATACCCTTTGATCAATGCCCTTTGATCAATGCCCTTTGATCAATGCCCTTTGGTCAATGCCCTTTGGTCAATGCCCTTTGGTCAATTGACAATAGTAGATTGACAATGTGAGATTGACAATGTGAGATTGACAGCGTGAGATTGACAGCGTGAGATTGACAGCGTGAGATTGACAGCGTGATATTCACCAAAACGGTAAACATAATGTTCACCAAAACGGTAAATATTGTATGTCAAGAAAAATTCTGAAGAAATCACGAGTACACGTCATGGAACCTTAGTAAAAAATTTTGGGCCTATATTAACCTATAGACAAATATAATTTCAAAGCCATATTAACGACCCAGATGGCCGGGTTGAGCCGAGCGAAGAAAAAAAAAAGCCAGTTAAACCGTGTCCGGCCTAACTGGCTTTGATAAATACTTACAATATCTGCTGCAAGGGTTCACCCTGATCTCTTAGATCCACCACCTCATAATCCTTGAACCTGTCAACCACAGCTTGTGCCAACCCTAACTTATGGGTTAACTCGCTGATGTAGATCCTAGTGACATTCAACTGTTTTACAGTTGACACTGTGCACCTTGACCAATTCACCAAATCTATGCTCATTGTGTCAAGGAGCATCACACTTTCATAGAGTGGGCTGATGAAGCCCATAGCGACCCAGCACTCAACACCATCATGATTAACTTGAACAAAGCATTTTGCACTGGCCAACTCTGCTAATTGATTAATAGATATAGTATATATATGCATATAGAAAAATATTTTTTGACCTTTCTTTGTACGATGGGAGATTGATCGAAAATCTAGCATTTTTTTTTGTGCAGCTAAATTATTTTAGCTAGATCTAAGCAAGACCGAACTGTTTGGTTGCCACAACTATCACAGTAACCCTCTCTGAGATCCGGTTCTCCATCAGTTGTGGCTAGGCACTCTGTACATATGCAGGGAACAATTGAGTCGAACGTAGCCTCTTCTAACATAGACATAACGTCACAACCCTGATCCTCAGCAAGCTTTTCTAGTAGTTCTTCATTTGTCATAATTACCCCTTTCTAAGTTTATTCGCAAGATCGAATAGTATTTGTATGGCCTCAGTATTATAACTAACATCTTTAATACTTTTTACATTAACATACTCTTCCCTCACACCCTCCTTATTCATAAAAATATTTTTAGCATCGGCCTCAAAACCTACATGAACAGCCGTAATTACATCACAGTAAGAAACGACCCAGACACCATAGATGTGCTCATTTAGAGTACCAGTTCTACTACAACAAGTAACGAACCCTGAACAATCTATCAACGGGTGAGCCTCATGTGGCAAACCACACTGGGGACACGTTATTTTCATAAACCCTCCTTAACCATTAACTTTGTTAGTTCCAGCATCTGCGGGTGAACCTTGCCCGTTGATTCATAGAACCTAACATTTTTGAAATGATTCCAGCTTATGCCCGACCCAGACATCATCAGCTCAGTCTTAACATGATGATTGAGCATACCACGTGCATCCTGAGGACTCAATCCCATCTCAAGAGCAGATAGATAATGACTCTCGCTCGACAAACAACTCTCAAGGAACAGACTAGCTTCGGCGGATGAGATCTGCCTAGCCATTCTCCAACCGTCCCAAAAACCCTCAGCTAATTCAAGTCTCTCCGGTACCACGAACGTAACACCATCGCCATACTTACAGTATCTGCTGCTCTCCTGAGTGACAGCGAGAGTAGTGTGTCTTACTAACTCATGACTCACGCCACGATCAGTAATCAACTTGTACGTTTGGTAGTCATCGTCAATAGAAAAAGATGTTTCGAGCCTATAATAAGGAGTTGAGGGTTTATCGAAAATCTGAGGAAAAGCTAAATATAATTCGTGACTCACATCATCACTCCAGCGCCCCACATCAAGCCACGCTTGCAGGTTACCGACCCAGAAACCACCCACTTTATAAATATAAGGGCTAGGTGCAGTCATAAAGTAATCAGATGGTAACCTGAGACTTACATGCCTCAACACGGATAGATGACCTCTGCTAATTAAACTACGAACGAACCTTACTGAACTATCATCAGTGATCCAATCCTCACTTTTGTAAGCCACCCTGCCACAATACTCTATATGCTTTAGGCATTGTTTAAAGCTCTGTGGCATAAAGAGCTTAGTTGCTTTTGGTTTGATAACTTTCATATTTCTCCACTCGATAAAATTTCTAGTATTAAACTGAAAAAGATGAATAGTAGTACTACTGCACAAATGCAGAGCTGCCAGATTGAATAGATAAAAAGATCTTTTGATCTAAAGATCCACGATGCAAGCATCATCGGAAATGAGAAGCTAAACCCTCCCAATATGAGTAGGAAGGTGGTCTCGAGCACATTGTATTTATTTGTCATCCCCACCAGCTCTCTGATTTCGCCATGTACTCAACCATGACGATATCATCAATAAGACCTTTAGTGTAGCTACCGTTCTGTATGGCTTCCCAGATGAAACTATATCTACGAACCAATTCCTTTTGGAACGACTGAGTAATCCAACCAATATACCTAGCAACTCTCCAGCCAGTTGGCCTATAAACCAAGCAATCAATAACAGCTTGGAATGGAGAACCGATCGGACGACCCAGACCCCAACCGTAAGTAGCTAACTGAGCTGCCCATCGAGCGTCAATAGAATCCATACTTATATCACTATGCCAGAGGTCATGTGCACCACTGACTATACCTTTGGTATTATCATACAAATACATGTACCCAGGACTCGGACTGGCTCCGTTCGTCGAACCATACCCCTTGACCTTCCAATCAAAGGGCACTGTTGTTTGACCAATGTTCACACTAGCATCGAGCTTCATATAAAGTGGTACACTGTGTGTTAGTATAGTGTAGTTGAAGTGTTCTTCCAACCCTGCCCATTTAGTTTCTTTAACAAATGGTATGCTTTTATACCACCTAGCAGTTTCAGCACCAAAGTTCTTAACTTCGCCCCATAAGGGTTCCTCAACAGAGCTATAAAACAACAAGTCTAGTAGACTGTCGTACTTAGCTCTGCTTTCATCCTCTTTGAGCATGACATCCCGAATCTTCGATTCTAACCCCAATTCCTTAGCCAGGTGAGCTTTGATATGTGCATCAAAAGACGACCCAGCTGCGGCAGCAGGACCTTGAGGTTCTCTTGGTGCTTTTGTTTCCGCCAGTCTCTCCATATAAAATTTGTTAGGACAACCCTCAGCAAGCATCAGGCTAGAGGGTGATAGGTAACTAGGCTTATTATAAATCTTTAGGCTCAAAATATCTTCCAATCTCGCCACATTTAAGGGCGTTTTGAGGGTCTCTTAGAGTATAACAATACTTACAATTTACACAGAACTTTTCTCCTGCCATACGGTCTCTCCCTTCCCAAATTGAATGTCAATGGGTGCAATGCCTGAATCTATAGTAGCACTATCAACCCAACTTAGATTATATTTTTGAGCTATGATTTCACAGAACTCAGAACAATACATCTTGGTTGAAGACACCTTCTCCAAGCCCAATCGTTTACAGAATGTAGGAAACTTGAGCAATTCCTTGTAACTGTATTGTACCGACCCAGACCAGTATGTACTGAGCAGGAAACGTCGAGCATCTCGGATCTGGTCATCCGTGAAGGGTAGACGCTTTACTGCTACTATCCTATCACGATAGTTGTCGTAGTCAGAGACAGGGTTTAACTCTAACCCTGTTCCAAGCATCTCCATAACCATCGGTATACCCTCAATATAGATGATAAGTCCACAGTGATTGGCCACGTTAGTGGCTTCCTTAACTCTCTTCTTAGTAAAGAATCTTATAACGTCACCTACAAAACTCTCACTTCTGGTACAGATACAATCAAGTGTTTTTAAAGGTAAGTCCATCATGACTTCCTTTCAAAGTGACATGAATCATAGAGCCTCTTACCAGCCTTATTTGTAAAGTAGTAACCAGCATGAAGACCCAGCTCTGTACCTATATCAGCAATCCTATGGTAGGTTTCATCATCATCCCACACTGCCTTGCCCTCTTTAAGGAGAACAATATCGAAGGCGTAGCCGAAGATGTGGGAACTGTGCAGTGTCCAAGTGATGACTCTCCTATTAGTCTTGTCATCAATTGGAACAAGCCCAGCTTCTTTACGTAAACGATTAACCACTGCCAGTGGTTCTCTACCTTGTGCGTAGTAGGCACTCTGGGTCGCCGGGTCGCGAACGCCTTCAGTTAACTTAATAGTTATACCTTGTTCAGCACAAGCCTTCTGTAACTTCGTGAAGTTCTCACGAATCCATGGTGATGTTTTCATAGTTCCCTCCTGTAATAGTCTCTGTAATAGTCGCCCATTGTTTACCCTTTCCCCTGCCAAAGATTTTCTCAACAGTAGCCAGACAAATAAGAATATTATTGATAGCACTATCCTCGTTAGTAGCTTTAGTTAACCTCACCAAAGCTATCTTAGTCTCAACGCATGTTAGGGTATGGTACACTTCCCATGTGCAATCCTGAAGACTTTTTAAGGGAGCGAACTGTGATGCTTTAGGTTCCTCTTTAAGATTAATTAGATACACCAGCGAACCATCTTTCAATGTGCAGACAAAGATGTTCTTCGGGTCTTGAACCTCGGACAAGGGTAGAGCTTTCAGGTCACTGTCGTCACACAGAGTTAACACAATCTGGGTCGTTGTTCCGTTTCGAGTAACTTTCTTGAACCAGTACCCTGTCGGGTGTAGAAAAATATATTTGCACTTCATCTGAGTAGTTCCCTTCTGGACCTAGGGTCCATATAAAAAATAAGATTAGGTGGAGCAAAGAGGCTCTTATAAGCTCTCTCTAGCTCTACCCTTTTTCGTAGATCATAAGCTGCCACTAGCCATATCTTGGCCCCATGAGCAATGAGCGTAGGGAACTTACGTTGTTGGGCTACAGTAAAATGTATATCCCCATTACGTATAACCTTGCACTCAATGAGTCTCATATCATATCGAGGGTGGAATGCCATTAGATCAGGCAAACCCTCTTGGAACTGGCTACCATGTAGCTTCTCGATATGCCAACCATGAACATTCTCCATATACAGGCGTAACGGTTTTACAACTATCTCATTCTCTTCTAGCATGCATCCCCCACATAGTTTGCTGAGACTGGAACACCGTTTTCAGTTACACCATAATACTCGAACCGAATCCTCTTACCGACCCAGTCTGTTCTCTCCCGATCCTCGTCAGAGAAGCCACCACCGATACTAAAGATTATTGTTCGATTAACCATCTTCGCTGAACCACCATACACCGAACTGACTTTCTCATCCCAAGTGAACTTAACGCGAAGAGCACCCATGCGGCCCTCATGCTTACCCTCTCCAGCAGTTTGTTCGACGACATTACCTTCCATATCATAGACACTCTTGTACTTCAGTAGATTCTTACTTCTCTTGAGTTCGTAGTACCCATTTGGATTCGCCAGCATCAGACCCTCAACCTCACCATAGTTGCGCCTCAAATATTTAAGGTAGTCCCCCATCTGTTCCATAGCAGGTAATTCATAACCAATCAATTCCTGTTCAAGCAACTTCAAGTTGTCTGACTCAGGTAGGAGCAGTTGAAGTCTGCTCCGTGATTGTTCCCACATTCTCTCTGAATTAAATTCATTGAACACCATATACTGTATCTCGTGCCAGCGTTCGTCAATCAAACTCTTTTCCATACCTTGACCACAGATCGACTTGGTAGTGGCTAGACAATCACTAGGGTGCCATAGTTCACCATCCAGATCGAAGTCTGGCAATTGATCTATGAACCACTTCGGCGCATAAATCTCTTTCTCACCTGAATAACGACCCAGAGTCCAGAGTTTACCTTTCTTCCAAATACAACGGAAGCCATTGAGTTTACGACTCATATACCAACCACGAACATCCTCACCATTGTAGTGGTGAGCTAGCATTGCATGTACTATCGCCATGATTTAACCTCTTGTGAATTAAGTCCATATCTTTCTTGTGTACCTTGATCGCAGGTCTGAACAATACCCTTTAAGATCAAGCCGTCCAACGTTGTTTTAAGTAACTGAGGCTCGTCATAATATTCGAGAGCCTTAGCCATAGAAGCTAGTGAGTGTGAATACCGCTTTCTATTAAAGTTATTAATAAGAAAGTTCACCACCTCAAGATCATTGTGGTCTAAACCATGCTGGAGGGCGAGCGGACCTCTAACAATAGGTATGTCATCGAGATGGTCTCGCAAGAAAGCAATCTCTTCTTCCATCTCCATAAGTCTCTTGTTCTTAGCACTTCGACTCATAGAGTAAACTTCATCTTCAAATTCAAGACTAGGCATCTTTACCTCCTATATAACCATATTCTTCAGCCCTATGGAATTTGTTTACCACCTTGAGGAATAAGTCGCTCTTAAAGAGACTTGCTAGGTCTGGGTCCTCAACTTTACCATCTGTTCTTACTGCATGGTATAAGTGCTGTATACGAATCCTATCATCAAAAATAGCTCTTAAAGAAGTACCGCTAAAAGGTATACAAGAATAGTTAATGTTAGCCCCCGATAGATTAGCCCAAGATAGATTAGCCCCCGATAGATCGGCCCACGATAGATTGGCCCCCGATAGATCGGCCCACGATAGATTGGCCCCCGATAGATTAGCCCAAGATAGATTAGCCCCCGATAGATCGGCCCCCGATAGATTGGCCCCCGATAGATTAGCCCACGATAGATTGGCCCCCGATAGATTAGCCCCCGATAGATTGGCCCACGATAGATTGGCCCCAGATAGATTGGCCCCAGATAGGTTGGCCCCCGATAGATCGGCCCACGATAGATTGGCCCCCGATAGATTAGCCCCAGATAGATTGGCCCACAATAGATCGGCCCACGATAGATTGGCCCCAGATAGGTTGGACTTCTCCTTCTCTACTATAGCCTTAAGACTATCTACCTCATCAGAGGCCACCTTAAGTGAACCGTCTCTTTTAAATATACTAAAACTAGGCATCTTTACCTCCTATTATTGATGATAATAGACCCACTCGTGGCTGAGTCTGGGTCGGTTTATTACTAAAGTACTCATCGAATTCTCGGTAACGCCACGTTAATAACTGTCGAGTGAAACTCTTTTTATTATTTTCGATCTTCACTTTACGACGCTCAAGCCAATCGATATAAACTTTGTCTGTTAGCTTATCCTTGTTCTCCAAAGCCCAGCAATGAAATATGCTAGGTATTTCAAAGATCATCTGACCCCTATAAGGCCCTTCTTTTAAGATCACCTTTTACCTCCTAACGACCCAGAAATGTTAATATAAAATTTATTGTAATTACCTTCTCGTTTTGACTTGATCTCACTCATTTGAGTGAAGTAAGTTATTATTGGGTGTACACAATGATACTCCCAACCAGCTTGAATGCATTTGTACTTTCCACCTACCCTGACTTGAAAATCATCGAAGACAGGGTTAAATCCTTTGGGTGGTGCACTCTCCATATTTGAACAGTTATACATGTAGCCCCCTGTAAAAACGTATTTGTCTTTAGTACCCCACCTGAGTTCCAAGTCTGATTTAAAACCAAAAAAGTTCTCACTGTGGGCATCCCACACACTTGTGTTTGAGTACTCCCATAGTAACCACTCTGTCCTCTCATAAGACATATCGAAACTGTAGGCTAAACATAGATAAGTTAAGATTGTAGCAATCATTTTTCACCCCAACTTCTAAGACCCTGCTTCCATGACATACTGATCAATGGAACACGATCCTTATACTTGTTAATAATTCTAGTCACAGTTTGTTTAACTCTCTCGCGGACTTCCTCAACACAAGGACATTCTACTTCGTCGTGAATATTAAGTGGCATAACGACCCAGCTGTTAATACCCGTGGGTTGTATGTCCCATATATTACGTTGAAGGTCCTTCGTTATCTCGGCACCCGGACTTTGAATATCGTGGTTTGCAGCAGCCCTAAATATGTTACCCTGTAACCCAAAGGCTACAGCATAAATAGCCGAGTTAGCTGCTCCAGCACCAGTCTGAACACGTTCACGCCTAACGACACGAATCGTAGAACCTACGGCTTTCAACTCTGGACTAGGGTTCCTTGCCATCTCAAAAAGAGCTTTGATAATTGAAATCTCTAGTGTGAAATAACGTCTGAAGCCCAAGAAGGTTTCTTCATACTCAGCAGGGTTCATCCACTTGATCTCTGTTCCTATGCCATCTGGCTGAGCCAACGCAGTGAATTTACGTTGGATCTCTGCCCGTTTCTCACCGATCTTCACATATCTAGCAGATAGGCGAGCCAGACCCTCAACTGCTTCCTCTTTAGAGATATCCATAGCCTGTGATAACTTAGGCGCCTCAGCCCCGTACATGAAAGCAAAGAAACCTGTTTTAGAACATTGATATAGAGTCTTGTTAGCCCTGACCTCTTCATAGGTCAACCCATACATACTAGAGCCAAACAGGGCATGCACCTTCTTACCAGTTAATAAGTCCTTTCTAAGCTCTGGGTCGTTATAGAACGCCTCAGCAATAGACACCTCGAACCCATCGAAGTCCCCTGCGTCGAGAGCCTCGTTAGGGTGAGCTAGTGTAACACAGAAGCGAACTGGTCCTGCGGGTATACCCTGATGATTGATTGATCCTTTCGTTGTAATATAGTTTTCTGACCCACCAGAACTACGATTAGATTTCGTACCAGTTACCTTACTAACAACGTGCATACGACCTGCTGCAATGAGCTTCTCCATGAGAGTAGACTTCATCTTAGCTTGTCTCGATGCTAGAATGTATTTAGCCCTACGAGCCAGCTCTGGATTGTCCTCTTTCCAATCCTTAGCGATCTTCTCTAACACTTCAGCAGATGTACTAAGTAGTACCTGTTGCTCGAGGGGACTAGCTACTTCACATAGATAAGCCTTAACCTGCCTAGGAGCATTAACATTGATCGGGGTTGCAGCAACGACGTTATCCCACTTAGCCTTACGCCTTTTGCACTTCTCTACATCAACAGCGAACCCTCTCCAATGCATTCCGCCCACTGCACAAGCTAACTCTGATTCATTATCACCGCCTTCTGGGCGACCCAGATATTCCCAGAGTTCTCTAGTATATAATGGGTCTTTCAAGGCATACTCATTACGTCTGGGATCAGTCTTCCAAGCATTGTAGTGCTCAGGAAAAACATCATACCAACCACCATAAGTAGGCCACCATTCATACTCGATTGGTTTGCTTAATTCAGGTAACTCACTCAGCGTTGTCACTTCATGACCAATGAAGGCCATGATAGCCTTTAAGCTAGTACTAGGAGCGAAGTTCAGTTTGAGATTAACGAAGTCTGGGTCGACCTCGACATCTTGTTGATCACCGACCTCTTGACCAGTACCCTTAATCAGATCAGCGATATACCAGTGATAACCTTTTTTTGATCTACTGAAATAGATACTAGGGATTGGTACACGCTCTGTCAACTCTTTCAAAAGAATTGGAGCAAGTAAACGTGGAACCTTTCTCATGGTTATTGGTTTTTGGTTCAAAGTGGCTTGGAACTTAGAGCGACGCCCTATGAGCATCAGGTCACAAGCAACTTTAGGTTTAAGGCAGTATTTGTCTAAGCAGGAAGCTTCGACGTCCAAATAATCTATTGGATCAGGTTTTTTTAGTTTTGGTAATTCTTGGAGAACGTTGTACGTTCTATGGTAATGGAACATATCGTGGACTAGGTTGAACCCTATGAATGTTCCTTCGAGCTGGCGCTCAATTAGGTCCAGTGTGGACTGGACCGTGTTATCCCAGATGTTGTGGATCACTGGGTCGCCATCATTATGGCAGTATTGGAGCATTATGGTTGCTCCATAGAAACCGATGGACTCAGTATCTATAAACCAGTTATTGGTCATAAAGTCTCTCTTTATACTTTCTCTTGACCTCTTGCAGAAATTTAACCTCTGCTTGGACAAGTGGAAGTAAGGTGGCTCCGGTAGGTGTAGGTGTGCCCTCTATAAATGCTAAATGTACTGCCTTGTAAGGTGTCCAACTACAGGTTGTACCTTCTACTATTCTTATAGGACAATCTGAGCAAGTCGAGCTTGACACCTCACATAGCGGGCAGTCTTCAGAGAAGAGTTCAGCTCTACTTACAGTTACATTCTCAAACATTCTGCACATGCGTACTCTCATATTCCAAATATAGATAGCTTTATTAAGAGCTTTTACCATTTTATCCATCACCACTCCTTTATAGTTTTATTACAAGTAGTACAGTACTCTCGGAACCTGGGTAGTCCTCTCATAGGGAGTTCTTCAACCTCTGTTTGAGTGTGGGGGCAGGAGTCTTGTTTCTCTCTAGTCTCTATAGTGTGCTTTAAGCAACCTATGTGGTATGTTAAAGCCCATATTGGAGTTATCTGGAGCTTTTCTAGCTCTGTAAGAGCAAACTCATATATTTTTAATTCTGTTTTTATATTATCCATCATATCTCCTTAATGGTACGCTAGCCGGTCAAGTTAACCGTAGAGTACTTCTACTCATCTGTATTCAATCAAGAAATGATTGGGTCTACTAGCGTAGGTTAAATTAAAGTGTTACCACTGGCACACTATTCAGACTAAGTCTTCTTATTGTATCACTGAGGATCAAGGCTTCATGGTAGTGGTCCATATCAAAGTGGAGTTCAACCTCACCCTTAGTCTGGGTCGTTACTTTGCACTTAACCCAATGAGTAAGGTCATCAGAGTATGAAGTCTTTACAGAATCCTTAATAATATTCTTGCAGTTTACTGCTAAGGTGAAATGTTTTGGTTTACCGTGTAAACCCTTAACACGAACAATTGCGTCATTTACGAACATCTGCATAAAATCTCCTTATAAATTTAAATGTTAGCATAACACTCTTTAAGGTCACCCATTGAGATAGCTTGAAGTTCGATTTTCTCTTCTAATTTATCTCTGATCAATCTATCACTGGGCAACAAAATATAATCCTTAATAGTCAAACCCCTTACTTTATCCATATTATTGGACATGGCACGGAACTTAGATTGCATCCTACCTTCACCACTATCACTATTAGAATAATAGATAATACAAGGGGAAGCACTAAATTCAAGACCAGTGCCACCAGCATCGGTCTCAGCAACAACAGCAAGTTTAACAATCTGACCGGTGTCGGTAGATCTATCCATTTGGCCCAGAGCCAGTTGAAGGCTCTCGCTGTCTGACCTCGGTTCCCCGTTAGCAGGATTGAAGAGGAATCGTCCTCTACCATCAATCTGAAGTACAAACCAACCAGCCTCAAGACAAGTCTTTGTGATAATGTCAACTGATCCTTGAAAGCCCGAATAGATAACAAGTCTTCCGACCTCTTCATATTCATCAAGATCTCCTTTCAATTGGTCTATCTTCGGTGAACCGACGAACGTCGTTCCAACTCTCTTCATGGTATTGGTGTCTGGGTCGTAAGCACGCTCATATTCAAAGCCATCAGAGAGCTGACGTAATCTACGTCTAGCCTCTAGGGCCGACCCAGAAGTCTCAGTTATCAACTTAGCGACCCTCAAGAGATCTTTCGGGGCCGTTAGCTCTACTGTCTCCATTCTCCAAGGCGGTAGGTCCATGCAATCCTTTTGAAAGTAGACTCTCACAAGACCTGCTAACCTATTTGACAGCTTAGCTACTTCCTCTTTATTCCAGCCAAGAAAACGATCCCAAACTGGAGTGCCGGGGTCCCAAGGAGTATACGACCCATACCGGACTTTAAACTTCTGGATAGTCCCCTCTCTAATATAACCACTGCGAATTACTTCACACTGGCTCCACCAGTCAGTAGGGTCTTTCGGTGATGGTGTACCAGATAAGCCTATAACGAATTCTTTGTTCTCATACTGAATTTCAAGAAGTTCACTCAACTTCATAGCGCACTTTGTTCGCTGACTCTCTGGTGTCTTTAACTTATGACACTCATCAAAGATAATAAAGCCAGGAAGCTTCGAACCAAGCGGCATGGTTTGTATGGTAGAGGTAAACTTGTCATAACTCATCGTTATGATTATCTTGTTCTTTACAACAAGTCTACCATACTCATCCCGTACCGCTCCCCACCATTTAAAAACTTCTCGGTCAAAACCAAATTCTGCCGATTTCGTGGTTACAAACCACAATGTACTATGTTCGGAGTCCAAGAACGCTTGCAAGGCGGGTCTCGTCTTACCTGTTCTAGGTTCAGCTCCGACCAGACATCTTTTCCTGGTGAGGATAAAACGATAGATATCTAATTGATGTGCCCACAAAGGGGGTTTACAATCTGGGTCGATAAGTTTCAAAGGTTCATCATAGGTCTTAATGAGACCAGTATTCTGAAGTATGCTGAAGGCGAAGAGGTTTCTTTTACAGAGGTCGACTTCCCATATCTTGAGTTCGTCTCTCCATTTAGCCCCTTTCATAGCCTTAATCTCTTCGAGTAAAGGTCTGAAGAATGGGAAGGCTAGCTCTATTTTATCATTAATAAAGGTGGCTTCGACAGGTATGTTCTTACCTTTTAACTTACAGTTAAAAACCTGTTTGATCATAAGAACCTCTTGAAAGTTAATGGTGCATTAGTTAACATTACTTTTTGTATGCAACTTATTTTTGTATCTTTAAGTTCAGCTAAGGAAGCTGATACTATTTTATTGTCTAGTTTAAGAATTATGTGTATCATGTGTGTACTGGTGGGGTGTTGATTCTTATAGAACCAATCGCACAGGTTAGTCACTATCTCGCCAGTTCTACTGGCTTCGATACCTGCTACAAGCAAGTCGATCGGTGAGTATTGATATACCGACCCAGATGGTCCTGGCACTAGGTAGCCACCTGCATTGTATTCATTTGGAAATGGAAGATGTAGCGGTAGTTCCGCTACATCGACCATTGGAAATGATACAAGTCGGCAACTAGCGATCCCGCTCAGTTGCTCCTGTGTCATCTGCTGTCACTCCCGATATAGGTTGTAAGAACAGTGTTACTGTTTTGTTGAGAATGTCAAGAGGAATCTCGATAGTCTGCTCAACTGCAAGATCTGATACTCCTTTAACCCCACGACCCAGAGGTACAACATCCAATTCATACCAAGATAGGTTCGCGTTCTTTTTACTGTCACAGTAACGGGTTGTTAACTGGACTGAGCGTCCACGGCCTGCCTGCATTATTGGTGCAACTGATTTGCTCAATGCACCTTTACAATAAAGAACAGCGAACACTTTCTGTTCAGGTATCCATACAAGGAACTCGATACCGTCATGGAGAACTGTTTCATCGATCTTCTTCTTTGGACCAAACTTGTTGACCAGATCACAATATGCTTTGTTCGATGTTACACTGATATTCGGAACACCGTTCTTATCATAAGGGATATGGTATTCTGTTGCACCGAATTCACCTTTTGCATTATCCCATTCCGATGCACGGAAGCGATAGAACAAATAGTTTACTTCGATTGACGAACCCAGATTGGTCTGACCTGCAAGAGCGAAGTCACCTGCAAAAGCCTTACGTTCGATCTTACATATCTTGCTGGTCCCATAGACCACGCTCAAGGTTGGGATGAACCGAGAAGAGGATGTAGTTTTTGCAATAACTTCTTCTGATACCGCTGTTTCAGACCCTGCGTTCAGGAGAGAAAGAGCATTAACTTCGTTACTAGATTCTACGATTTCTGACATTTGAACTGTCCTAGGTTAAAAGTGAAATGACCCAGAAGTCTTCTGGGTCGTCAAGTTACTTATTTACTTACTTATTTACTTCGCGAGATACTCCTTCAGTTTCTGTACTAAAGGTTCATTGTCAAATTCTTCTCCCAGAGTTGCAAGAAGGTCACTTACCATCTGTTTCGGAGGAAGTGTACCAGAAGTGATCAACATGATAATAGCCTCAACTGCTTTGAGCTTTTCACGTTTTGCTTCGCGTGCTTTCTTTTTCGCATCTGCATTTGCATTGCGTGCTTCCCAAGCTGCTCTTTGAGCTGCAATTGATTTTTCATCAGCCTGAAAGATCTCATTGAGAACTTCGAGTCTGATACGGTTGTACTCAGATGAGTCCGATTCATAAGCATATTTTGCTTTTTCCCAGAGGTCGCCAATCTCTTTACCAGAGAGCATTTTAGGTACCGGTACGAACTGAGCAACAGTGCCTTTTGCCTTAGCTTTCTTATCTGCACGTTCCTGAGCAATGATCTTTTCAACTTCAGCACCGAATTCCTGGGTCGTCAAAGTCTGTGCCTTAACGATTGTTTCTGGATCTGTCTGATCTTCGAGACTCAGTTTCAAAAGACCAAGGCCATTCTGGATTGGGATAGCACGTGTGTCAACAAGACTCTTAACACCTTCAGGGAGATCGAGAAGACCAAGATACTTATTGATTGTCTCAACTGAGAGACCAGTCATGGAAGAGAGTTTCTCAACACACATTTCTGGGTCGGTGGATATCACCAGCATTTTCTTCAATGCTTGAGCGTAAGAGACCGGTTTGGTGTCGCGATGAGTTGCGTTACCGACAATTGCACCAGCAAGAAGATCAATGTCTGACTTCTCTTCGACCATTACATTAAGACCGTCGCCAAAACGATCAATGATCTTTTGATTGCCACGTTTGATAGCTTCTTTAATAACAAAAAGCCGTGTGTTACCATCAATGACGGTGAACGTACCGTCAGATTCCGGGCGAACGGTGAAGATGTTCAGAAGACCGTGTGTTTCGAGAGTCTGGGTCCACCGATCGATTACTTCCTTGTAATCTTTATCAGAGGGTTGAGGAACTCCACGAAGTGCGATAGATGCTACTGGATGAACCAATCTATCCAGTGATACTTTAATTGAACTAGCCATTGTTTGGCCTTTCTGTTAAATGTTATTTAAAATGCGCTCCAGCTCTGAACGACGAGCAAGGAGCTTAGAATATTGAAGTCCAAATGATTCAACTGAGGAGTTAGGGTATTTGAGAGAGTGAGCAGACATTACAGTTTGAAGATCCTTGATAGATTGAATCTCAGCCTTGATCTGGGTCTTCCGTTTGTTAATGGTCTTCTGCATCTCTTTTACTATTTTTTCAGTACTAATAATATCATTGATGAAATAATCCCGAATGCTCTGGGTATGTCCAATTGACGCAGAAGCCATGAAGATTGTGCCACCATTTCTGAAAGCCTTCGGTACAATATATTCACCACTTAAAAGGTGAATATTATTGTTAGGTTCCTCATCTTTTTGCAGGTTTTCAAAGAGGACTTCCCAAACTTCATGTCCTGGATATTTCTTGAATATGTCAGAGACTACCTTTTCTTTATGGTAATTTGTCTTTCTTATCCTAGGCATTAGTAATCCTAGACTTATCATCTTTGCCATGACTGCCTCTTCTTTACGACCCAGAATTGCTGAGGTGTGCCTGAGCCATTCTTTGAATATTTTCTCTTTTGACACACTATTTACGTGTCTGATTTGTTTCTTTAAGATGTGATTTGTTGACCTGAGGGTGTTTATATGTGCCTCAGTCCAAGGCTGACCATGATTTTCTAACATTTTGTAACTCCTTTATAAAATAAAAGGGAGGTCCGGCGGCCCTCCCATTCAACAACAATCATTATCTTACATTATGCCGGACAATTATTTTATACTTCCACATACCCTTCGTAAACTGCTGTTAATTTCTTAAAGTTAGAGACTGTTGACTCGAAGAACTCTGTTATCTTGAAGATAGGGATCTTTGTTTCCGACCCAGTTAAATCGCTAACTACGATTAACTGACCTTTATAACCTCTTAGTGTTGAACCACCAGTTATAGTGATAGCATTATGGTTCTGAGGGTGAAGGGTCACTTCACTAGGTTGAAAGAATCCTGTCACAGACTCCTTAACTAACTTATCCTTCTTAACTTTCTCGTTTTGACGACCCAGACGAAACTGGGAAACAAAATTAAATATTACAGCATTCGCCTCTACGGAGGTCTTATCCATCTTGTGCTCCTTCGCCGACCCAGATCAGCGTAAAATTATTGGCACGATATTTGCTAGTACACTAAATCCCACTCTTTTAAAGTGGTATTTAGAGCCAGCTTTAACATACTACTAATATAGTATATGCCAAATAAAAAGCAAACTATTTTTTAAAATAATACTTTTTTTTTATGCGAACTAACTAACTGTTCGCGGACCAGTTTTACTCTCTTTTCTATATAATTTTTATTAATTTTTTTTCTGACAATAGCATATATAAAAGAGTTAGTTAGTGGTTAGTCGGTAAGCGTTTCAAAAATCGTGCCAATGATCTTGCAAAATTGCCTATTACATTAATATATATTAAGGGTATAGTTAACTAACTGCTAACTAACAAATGTACTAGCAAAAATCGTGCCAACAATTTCGACCTTATCTGGGTCGGCAAACTAAATTAGAAAGGTTGCTATGCTAAAGACAGAGGAGATTAAGGAATTTCTAAAGACAACTCCAGCTCAGCACCTAGCAGTACTCTACAGTCCTGAGATGGAAGTCCAGGTGAACGTAGCCAAGGATCATGGAACTAAGGTCTCTGGAGAGTATCTGGGTCGACGCTGGACCGCTTGGTCAGACGGCAAAGAAACATGGAAGTCGTTCAGAATACCTTGGAACGCCGACTCAGATCCGCAGTATGAGGACCGAGAGTTAAGGTTCGATCTGGCTGCGCACGTTGAAGCTATTGGTATGACAGGGTGGAACTGGGCAAGAAAAGAGAGTATATTTTGTGGTTATGACTTCGATTCTATAGTAAACCATAAAGAGGGTTTAAGTCAAGATGATCTTAGCGACTTGGTTAGTAAGGTAAGCCAGATTCCTTGGATAACATTACTCAAGAGCACCTCCGGTAAGGGTTATCACATATATCTACATTTCGAGCAACCTATACCGACGGATACGCACACAGAGCACGCAGCAGTTGCACGTAGCTTGTTGGGTGTTCTAACAATGGAAACTGGTTTCAATTTCCAGTCGAACGTCGATGTATGTGGTGGGGTTCTATGGTGCTATCATCGTAAACAAGAAGGAACTGATGGGCTGACTCTAGTCAAATCTGGGTCGCCATTTCCCAACTCCTTAGTACCTACGAACTGGCCAGATCATATTAATGTTACTACTAAGAAGGTCAAGAGAGTCAAGACTGATAAAATGGGTTCAGGGTTTAATGAACTCGTTGCTAGTCAGTCCTTTATTACATTAGATAGTGAGCACTACAGGCTTCTTAAATGGTTTACTACTAACGCAGAGAGAGATCACTGGTGGGATACAGATCATAATATGTTGGTTTGTCACACTTTAGACTTAGCTAAAGCTCACAGTGCTTTGGCACTAAAGGGTATCTTCTTCACTAATACTACTGGTAGTAGCTCACAGAACTGTTTTGCCTTTCCAAACTTCGATGGTTCATGGACAGTTAGACGTCATGGAATAGGAACAAAAGAGCATATATCATGGGTTACGGATGCTAGCGGTTGGACAAGGTGTGTGTTCAACGCTCCGGCTGAGATAGAGTCTGCTGCTAGAGCAAATAAAGGAGTAAGAAATGCTAAGGGAGAGTATATTTTTAATGACCATCTTCAAGGAACTCTAGCTATACAGAGTATGGGTATTAAGTTTGAGTTACCAGATGAACTCAAGAATCATGGTATCCGTATTATGACTATTAAGGCTAAGAGTGAAATTCTACTGGTATCAGTTGAAAGACGACCCAGTGACGTTAGTGTTCCTGAAGGGTGGCTCTCCCCTAAAGCTGATAAGTATGAGATCGTACTAGACTTACCTAAAGTCAAGCGTGAGCTTACTGCACCGGATGCACTGATTAGACATACCATAAGCCAAGGCGTAGAGTCTGGTTGGTATATTTATACTAAAGGTAAATGGATTCTACAGAATAAAGGTAATGTTACAACAGTGTTGGTAGGTCAGGAGTTACATGATCGGAATGAGATTGAGGTAATGATGGGTAAGAGTATTCTCAGCCCTTGGGAATTAGTTAATATTCCTTTTGCAGATGAGTATCCCGGAGATAGACAATGGAATAAGGAAGCAGCTTCATTTAGATGTAAACCATTAGAGGGGGATTGCGATACTTGGCTAGAGGTTATTAATCATTGTGGTAAAAACCTGAATGATTCTGTAGAAGCTGATGAGTGGTGTAAAGCTAATGGTATTAAGACTGGTGGAGAATACTTATTAAGTTGGTTAGCCTCTCTTGTTCAAAAACCACTTCAACCCCTGCCATATCTGTTCTTCGTTGGGGAACAGAACACTGGTAAGAGCACTTTGCATGAAGCCCTAGGTCAGTTCATTCTGGGTCGTGGATATTCGAGAGCCGATCAAGCTCTTGTTAACCCATCTGGCTTCAACAATGAAATAGCTAATGCTGTTCTATGTGTAGTGGAAGAGACTGATTTACGTCGGAATAAGGAAGCTGCTAATAGAATAAAGGATTGGGTAACTGGTAAGACAATAAGTATTAGAGCGTTGTACAAGAATACCTATGATAGTGTTAACACTACTCATTGGGTTCAATGTGCTAATGACAGTAATTATTGCCCAGTGATCAATGGAGATACTCGAATTGTAGTTATTCGAGTTGATAAGCCAACAAAGGAGATAGGTAAGGATACATTATTCTCTTTGTTGGAGAAAGAGGCTAGTTGTTTTCTTAACCTATTGTTCAGCATCGAACTCCCTGATAGTCTGGGTCGTCTAGCGATACCTTGTCTATCTACCTTTGAAAAGAAGGAATTGGAAGCAAGTAGTAAAAATGAACTAGAAAAATTTGTAGATGAAAAGTGTTTTGTGGTAGGAGGACACTACATTGAGTACGCCGAATTTTACAGAGAGTTTATTAATTGGCTGCCGTCTGATCAACGAGTTTATTGGTCAGAGCATCAGGTAAGTAAGAATTTTCCAAAGAGAGGGATCTTGTGTAAAGGAAAGACTGGTAGGGACAATAAGACAGTGTATGGTAACTTATCTTTTACAGAAAAAGAGCCAATGGATTTTATTTATAAAATTAACAATGCAAACGGGAGGATAGTGGAGTCAAAATGAGTACAAAATCTACAATAATTCTGTCAGAGGACAATGAACATATTTATCAGGATTGTTCAGACAATACTATAAATATTGAAGTTGATAACAAAAATTTGGTTGAGTTTGGTAAATGTGATAACGGGGTCTTTCTATCTTTTAAAGAAGACTCTGACTTAGGTAGACAATTTATGGCTTCTATAAGAGAAGTCCCGAAAAGTTTTATAGACTTATCAAAAGATATTGCTAAGATGTGCAGAAGTTATCAAAATTGTTCTAAGTGTGTTCTATTTATTCAGAATGGATGTATTTTTACTGGGATAGTAAATTGTGCAGGTGAAGAAAAATCTAACCATTGTATTAAAACTATAATTGATATTTTTGGAGGAAATTAAATGGAAGCAGTAATTGATGTCGAGACCACTGGTCTCATAAAAGGTGTACATGAGATTGTTCAAATCGCAATTGTACCGTTTGTAGACTTTAAGCCTGTGGGTCGTTTTGTAACCTACATGAGACCAATGAAACCTCACTTAGCCAGTGAGGAAGCCTTTAAGGTTAATGGCTTAACACTAGAAGGTCTGGCCCAACAACCAACCCCGAACCAAGTTAGGAAGTTGTTACTTGAATGGAAGGATAATTGTTTCCCAGATGATGTGATTTATCCTGTTGGACACAATTATGCTGTGTTCGACTCCCATTTCTTAGAATTATTTCTAAACAAGTCGATATATGACAAGATCATTAGCTATAGATGTATGGACACATGCATCCTAGCTAGGGGCTTACAGAAAGCAGGTTTAATACCGAAAGAAATAAAAATGGGCCTTGACCCACTATCCAATTATTTTGGAATAGATAGATCGAAGGCCCATGATGCATATGATGATTGTTTAGTTACGCTACAGGTTTATCAGAAACTGACTGAGCTTTTAAAGCGTTGAGCTCCTCACTCACTTTTTTCAATTCTGCAAACAGTTGCTCAATAAGATTATCCTTGTTGAGCAACACCTTCATAATTTGGTTGCTTTCCTTTGCAATCCCGCCAAGAATTTTTTCTACATCGATTACATTTTCCTGCTGTGACATACGTCCTCCCTTAAAGTTTAAAATTGTTTGGTGATATTATATTATCACTTGTGATACCTAAAGAAACTACTTCTTTAGGTGAGTTGAATTTTTTAAAAGACTGAGCGTAAGCTCCATTATAAATAATGTATGAAGCTTGTGGGTCAATCAATACCCGCTGACTAAAGTTCAGCGGTCCGATAAACGTTATTCGTGAATCAACGACCATAGTGTAATTCTCTAAGCCAAGTAAGTAACACCAATGATTATTAACACTTGGAGGACTATCATAGACCTCATAAATAAATCTATGGTCCTTGGCATACTGTTCAAGAAACTTACTTCTGGGTCGTCCTATTGCTAGTTCAATTAGTTTCATAGAACTCCCTATTACAACTGTATTCATAATGTTTATAGGTATCTCTATTAAAGGTAGAGTACGTATAACCCTTCCGCAACACTTTTATTATGGCGTTGCAAGAAATTAGCCCGCCGCCTGATATTGACGCCCTCGCCTGACGGAAAAACTCCGTATTATCATGATTATACATCATGCAGTCGAAGAGTTGCGGCGATAGCGTTAAGCCTTCCGGCACGGTAAAACTGGGTTTTAATTTTATGTCCCAATCCACATATAGTGTGTAGGGCTGTTCTGCCAAAATATCTAACCTCATCCACTCGCTCAGGGCACGTAAGCTCATGTAACTATCACTGCCCCGATACCAATCGGGGATTGACTTAATAACAGTATAACCATATCCTTTACATTGTGCGTAATCCTTTACAGACTGCATACAATCCTTGATAAAGGGTGGGCACTCACCAAGTAATATTTGTACTATGTTAATCATCCAAGTGCGCCCCCGTGTAAACTTCAGTCCGCCAAATAGCCCATGTGCAGGATTGATTACCAGTGCCATAAACATTTACGCATAATAACTGCATAGTTTCCCCAGGGTACAAAGTGTACTTAGGCCCGGATGTTTCATGGTCGTAGGACACATTAATCTGATTATCACCTATATTAGTTAGATATATTAGTGTACCAATCCGTGCTTTATACAAGTATAATGTTGTGGAGGTGGACGAACTTATTTTTATATTCTGCTGTGTTAGTGCCCCCACATCTATTGTATAGGTAGACGTTGACATGGAGATATACCCAGTGTCGCCCGTAGATATACCGTTGCACACTAATTTTGTGTTCAACCATAGAAATTCATCTACCAAGCGCATAAGCTCACTGTTTGCTGAGGTGTACCAGAGGAATTGTTCCTGACTTGGTGAGTATTGACATTTAGCAGCGCCAACCGCGCCTGAACTTGTAAAGTAGGGTATTAAACCTGTAGTTCCCGACCCAGAGAGTTTACCATTCAGTTGTGTCTGTATAGCAGATGTAACACCCGACAAATAGCCAAGCTCAGTTGACGTAACGGAACTTGACGTTATGGTCTTATTAGCGTTGGCTGTAAGAACTGTGTCAGCAGTCAGACTGTGTAGGTACAGGCCAGAGGTACTTAGCATCATCCTATCAGTGGGGGTGAATGCAACCCCTGCCGTTAACCCCGTATCTATACACCACCTATGGGTTCGATCATAAAGGGTGTAGGTCACGGAGCCCCCACTTACATGCGGTTTATCTCCTGTGCCATCATTATATCTGTTGTTACTAATATGTAATGGATACCCATCTATAACATTCGTGTAACCCCAGATAGCGTTAGCCCCAAACTCCATTGCTGAGTAAGAGCTCCCCCAGTTTGAAGGTTCTTGATTAAAACGGATACCCCTTGAACTGCAATATAGGAGACTATTAGCCAACTGTGTACCTGAATAAAAATACGGTATTCTACCTGAGAGGCCAAGCCCCCATGTAGATACTTTACCATTTAGTTGAGTCTGTATGGCAGATGTAACACCTGACAAGTATCCAAGTTGGGTTGACGTAACTGAACTTGATATAAGATACCCACTACTGTTCGTAACAACCGCTCTCGACGCATTAAGACTTTGCAAAAACAAGCCGTTAAAATCCAACCGCATTCGTTCCGTTGGTGTAAATATAGCCCCCGCTACTAAATTTTGGTCACTCGTCCAACTATGCGTCCCTGAATCTTGACTGTAGCTAACGGCCAGACCATTAACGTAGGGTTTTTGGCCGGTACCATCATGATAGATATTACTACTCATTGTAAGCCCAAAACCGTTTTGTACAGAGTAATTAGTCCAGAGAGCATTTAAACCAATTTCGATAGTGGCAAAACTAGACCCCCATATTGATGGGGCAGCCATTAGGCGGAGTGACCTCGAACCAAAGTAAAGGTTACTGTTGCCAAGTGCACTCCCAGAGGTAAAGTAAGGTACACGGCCTGCAGTTCCAGATCCACTTAATTTACCATCTAATGCAGTCTGTAGACCAGTGATCGTACTAATAGCCTGACTACCAGTATGATTCCCCCTATCTCTGTCTGCGCTATGGTAGTGTAGTGAGGTATCACCAGCATCCGTTAAATCTGTAACTTTAGCTGTTGTAAGATTAGAAACAGTTAAATTGGTTCTATCAAAGTAGATAGCATCAACGGCTACTGTACCATAAAGATCTGTCCTACTATAATTAATATAACTAGGGTACCCTATAATTATATTGTTGGCTGAGACCCCAAAGACAGCTGTCTCAGGTTGACCTAAGTATGGTATTCCTAGAAATTCAAACCCTGAGTGGTTAGAACGGAAGGTAGCCTTACCAGCAGAGGTCAACCCTATTTGAAATAGGTCTGTACCAACAGTGTCATTCTCCAAGGATAACCAAAGTGAACTGGTCGAGTTCAGATGTAATAACGAACTAGGTGAAGCCGTACCTAAGCCAACGGACGACCCAGAATCAAAAAGCAAACTGGAGGCTAGACCCCCAGTAGTATTCGACCACTTAGTAAGGTAGTTAACAGTTCCAGTACCATGATTGTGGTTTCCTGCTGCTACTTGAGTTGAACTTGTACCTATATCAAGATAGATGGTAGGGTTTCCAGCAATACCATTACCATTCATAGCAGCAATGCCGTTACCCATAACTGATATGGTACGAAGCAACCAAGTATTATCTGCTGATCGAACTGCTACACCTGTACCAGTTAGAGCTGAAATAGCAGTGAGATCACCATCAATAGGTTGAGCACCAATGTCGTTTAATGTAGCAGCAGTAATCACACTACTGCCATTCGTAGTTAGGATTCTATTAGCAGTTACACCACTCAGTGTTATTTGACCGAGGGTAATAGGATCATACACCCATGCAGACCCACTCCAATGCTTGTATCGAAGCATGGCATGAGAGACTCCTGAGTAGTCCTTGACGACCCAGTCTCCTGAACCCTCATCAATACCACGTTGCCCATTCTTAAGTAGAGCAACGAGATCAGCTAAACTATCTCTGTATGAGTATATTTCTCTATCAGACATTTATTACCTCCTCGAAGGTTTCTAACGCAGACTCAGGAACTTCTTCAAAAGTCTCTAGTACTGAACTAGGAACTTCATGATAAGCCAATTCCTCTTCTTCACTCCCATCAGGTAACTCAAGTAGAGTCAGAATGCATTGTGGAGTAACATCACCAATAGGTAATTGATATTCTGTTCCAATTATCTTATATACGAAACCAGTTGTATTAGTTATCAGTGAACTCTCAATAGTCACTAGGTCTCCAATCCTATACTTAGGGTATGCTGGCAAAACAACAGGCACTCTTAATTCTCTAACTGGTTTACATAGATAATACTTAAAATCATCTATTTTATTTAAAACAGTTTCCTGCTTATACAAACAACCTAGATTAAGATCCAGTACCTTCTGTTCACCAGTATAAGTTAAAGCCTTTGAACTATTATAAGTATAACTACTTCTGTTTGAATCAGATGGTAGGTACTTATTATAGGTAATATTAAGTGTAGAAGCAACACTCTTAGCACTACTATATTCTTGAGTAAACCCAGGAAGAATCAAACTATCATTCAAAGTATTAACTATCTCTGTAGATGTATTTTTTATATCAATAATGTAAATGTAATCCCTTAAGTCTTGAGCAACTATAAAACCAGCATTTCTGCATAGTGTCTGTAAAGACTTTCTTAAGTTCTGTCTTTTACCCTTTATGACTAGGTTAGCTAGATCATCAGTCTGGGTCGCCACGAGGGTTTGTACACTGTAATATTCATCAACTAAATACGTTTCAAAGATATCTTTTATAATATAGTCTGGTCTTGATTCACCACTGGCTTGACCCTTACCATACCAATAAATGTCACGACCTATGGGATTAAGATAAAAATCTACGTCTATAGCCATATTTTCAAAAGAAAGTATGATGTTGTAAGTACCAGAGGGATCGGAGAAAGTGTGCGTGAGAGTTTGTATCTGATTCTCAAATAAATATCTAGCCGAACTTATTTCAGATAAATTTGAAACTAGACCATTGCTATCGTATATCCTATCTCCATCGTATCTCGACCACCTGTCACTCAACTCATAACATCTGTCATAGTTATAGTTCCAACTCGTGCTAGCTGGAGTAGTTTGATTCTCATATATATCTAATGAACAAATAGGCCTACCTCTACCCCAGAATTCCGCGTCCTTGTTCAAGTAGGACCCTATATTAGAAATAGCAGTCTTACCGCCTTTATTAATATGAAGATTCATAAACACTGTAGGGTGATCCGTATTACCCATATCAGCTATCATAAAAGATGCATTACCAGATATAAACATATTGGACACTGTACCAGAGAGTTCAACTTGTGGTAGCACTATATCCATTGTATATAGATACCTCTTACCAGTATGTACCGACCCAGAGTCCGGTTTAAAAACAAAATTAACAAAATTAATACTTGATGCCTCTAAACCCAGAAGATTAGGAATGTCTTCACCAATGTATCTTTCTATGTTAGTTGGTAAAACAAAACCAGTATTAGAATAGCCAACGATAGGTATCTTTACGGAGAATAACATACTGGTATTGTAATTAGCTTCTGCTGACTTCTGGTTGATAGTTGTGGTATCAACATCATATCTAGGGTATACATTAACGTAAGCATTATGTGTAACCTTAGTCGCAGGGTCGCGAGTAGTATTATAGGTAGAGTGTTGATAATAAGGGTAATTATCTGGTGAAGTAAGAACAAATACATCAGTGGGAATTGACATAAGTTGCATCACTTCTGACTCTACCTGTATCCAGCAAGGTCTGGGTTTTGCATTGGTGTAAACATCGTAATGATTGCTATCAGGGCCAACAGTATCTATAGTGTTGTCAAAGTCATAGTCTATTGTCCTAAATGGAATATCAGACCTGTAGTTATATGGTATAGTTGCTGGACCAGTACCACTCACTTTAGTAAGGGTACCCGTTTCCGCTAGTGTCCAAGAGCCACTGAATTCTCTTGTTGAAAATAGTAGATAACCGTCCACCTTAGCTACTAACTCTCCACAGAAGTTATCTGCAACAGGGAACCTATAGAGATCCCCGTTCTGGGTCGGTGTAGCACATGTTAGTGAGTTGTAATCAGAAATAGTGAAAGTACTGTCTGGTCGAAAAGCTCTAATGAGTGGATTAAAAACCTTAATGATATTACCAGTATTTAAAATAGTGTCAGATAAATACACTGGAGCATTTGACAGACTACCTAGATGGATGCTGTTAGTATTCTCGAAAGTCAAACTATCTTTCGATAAGGCTTCGACCTGGGCTGAGGAGTCATAAGCTACTAGCCTCTCTACAGAATCTACTTCCTTATCAGAAACTCTTATATTCTGCATAGACACAGTATCTGTCATGGTAACTGGAGCTGGGGTTGTGTTGACATTAAAGTCCCCATAAACAATAGGTGCTATAGTTTCTCTATCTAGCCCAACAGCTTCACCAACCACATGGTCTAAGAGTCTACTTAGTGTGCTCCTACAAACTAGAATTAAATTACCTGCCCCTCTGTCTACCTCATCAATATAACCTGAGAAAAAGGTATTAGCATACGCCTGATCGAGTACTGTTCCAGTTTGAATTAGGCATATCTTAATTTGACGACCCAGAAGACGATATACATTAATGCTGCTATCTATATTATTTAATGTTACCTTTACTTGGTTATCAGTAGCTATTCCACCTACACCCTCAATACTAGGGCTTTCTTCCTGACTTAAGTCTAGGTCATCAATAATAGAAACATTTGTCTCTATAGAACTGATATCTAGGAGTAAACCACTTAGTATAGTTGCATTGACAGAGGTATAAGAGACAGTCACACTGTAAGTGCCAGTTAAGGTAGTAACAGGTAAGCAAAATGAAGTCTTACCTGATCCTAGTAATGTACTAAATGGAGACGCTGTAGTCCAAGAATCTCCAGTATTGGGGTACACAAATACACTTACATTCATGTAATCCTCCTATATATAAATGGTATATTTATATCTTCCACATTAGGTGGAGCTAGTGTAAACATACCGTCAAGAGAATAATCTTCCGTATCGAGATACACTTGAGAGATAGTCTTACCCTTTCCTACACCTAGATCTACACCTACTCCATCTGGGAAGGCATTGTAGTTATTATCAAACTGGTAGACATAAAAGGAGTTTCTTTTGAACATTATCTCAATACTGAAGAAGTCTCTAAGCAGATAAGAACCGTTTATAGGAGTTGCTCCCTTTATAAGTATATTTCCTTTTATCATAGTTGGGCCAATATCGAAAGTAGACCTAGTTCCATCAACTGACAACACAGAACTCTGATTTAGCCTGACGGGGTACCAATTGGTTCCGTAGACTACACTACACTTTATAGCATAATGCGTTGTCTCTCCTGTCTTAACAAAATCTAAAATCATCTTCTTTGCTCCCTCTTTATGATAGGAATAATGTGATCTCTCACATACCTCTCCTCACCAATAATAGTTCCGAAGACCACAGAAACTTCTTTTTTAGAGTTATAATTAACACTACGGTCAATAGCTGTCTGTACACCTCTGGGTCCCCCGAGACTAGAAACAGTATCTGAATCTATAACATACTCGCCCTTACTAAGCCTAGCTCTAATAGAATCAGAAGTCCCATTACCGGGGCCATCAACATAGCCACCATCACGTAGACTTACGGCAGCAAGAGAAGCCAGATATGTGCCCATAACAGCAGCTATCTCAAGACCTGCAGCAGTTCTAAGTATTGGGCCTCCTGGGGTATCAGCTACGACACCGATAATTCCTTTAAACATCTGAGCAGTAGCGACAGCTACGTCAATAGCTTTTTGTTTTCGAGCAGCCTTCTCTTTCTCTTCACTAATCTTTCTCTCAATAGCTAGAGTCTTTTGAGCCTTTTCCTGCTCAAGCTGTTCCTTCTTAAAAGCAGAGACATTGGCCGAATTAATTTCAGAATCAAAGCGGTTAGCTATAGCCTCTTTCTCTTTTTCCAAAAGACTAATTCGTTTCTCCGAACTTTTTTCAGCGATCGTGTCCAGTATATCAACGGTAGACTGACCCAGAGACCAAAAAGAGGACTTCATAGATTCTATGATCTCTTTCTCCTTCTCTATTTCTTCCTCTCTCGCTTTAATATCAAGTTTAACTTTCTCAATCTCTTTATCCACATCCTCTAGCTGTTGATCATAATCAGGCAAACCCGCTGGACTTTGTAACTCAGCAAGGGACCCTCTTAAACCAGTTTGATGTGTGCGGTAGTCTTTTGACGACCCAGATGATAATGTCTGCATAAACCAATCGTAATACTTCCAATCCTCTGGTATATCACCATAAAGAGAACGGTTATCTTCCTTCTTTTTACCCTCTTTCGTAGTCCCAGTAATTTCTTCTACCAAATCAGCCAGAGTCTTCTCTGGGGTTTTCTTACCTTCCTCTTCTATTTTCTTTTTTTGGATTCTAATTAGATCAAAGTGTCTTTGTAGATTCTTAATGGCTCCATCAATGTTTTTCTCCTCAACGTCGGTCCACATATAACCAGCATTAGCGTACTCTTGTTTGGCTCCTTGTAAGGTAGCCCATGCCCCTTGAGCAGCTACCTTTAAAGGCATATACTGCTTCTGAGATTCATAATCAAATTTGCCTTCAACACTTGCAAACCTACTCTGAGCACTCTCAGCCCTACTCCTGAGCAATCTTATATTCTCAAGCATACTGATCTGCTTATCTAAACCAGCTTCAGAATAGTCACTAGCATTACGGACTCTTCGATCAGTCCGTTCATTCTCTTTCTGAACTATCTTGTCTAGGTATAAATATAAACCCGCAGCAGCTGCTGCCGCTACATTGAAGGAAGTAGTAAGATTAGCAAGAGAAGTGGACCACGTTGGTGTAAATGTCAGGAAGCTAGTATTAATCTTACCAACAGTAGTGAACAAGCCACCCAAGGCTTTGACTCCAATCAATAGAGCTACAGTGTTAATAAGTATCTCGAAATTCTTAACAACAGTACTTATTACCGACCCAGATAGATTAATGAAAGCTCCAGTTAATTTCCCAACGGTCTCTGCCAGCCTCTTTATATCACCTTGGTTATCCTGTATCCACTCTCTAGCCTCAGTCAATTTCCTTTTGACACTATCTATAGCTGAAGTGATTTCTGGTCCAAAAGCATCAAGGAATTCAATAGCTAAAACACCTAACATATTCTTAATCTGTTTTAAACTATCTATATAGCTATCCCTTATAATTTCAGAAGAAGTCTTGACGCTCATGGACTGAGTTTCTAGTGCAGTAATTAATTTATCATAGGATTCTCTGAACTTATCCGTCGTGTTGGCTAGAGTCATAGTTGAAGTTATAGGAATCTTATCGAAAGTTTTTAAGAAATCTATAACAGTTAGACCTTGTTTTTTAAGGCCTATTAGGATCTCTGCGAGAGATTTACCCTCTAGGTTCATATTCTTTAAACCCTTAGCGACAGCCTCCCCCGGTTGTAGTAAATTCAATAAAATACCTCTAAGAGAGGTACCAGCTTGTGACCCTTTGATACCTGCGTTAGCAAGCATACCAAGTAAAGCTGATGTCTCTTCCAGAGATACATTCATGTTCTTAGAGATAGAAGACACATACTTGATAGCTTCAAAGTAGTCTTCTGCTTCCATAGTAGTCATATTCAAGGTATTGGCCATAACATTGGCTACTCTAGCCGTCTCATCGTTCTCTAAACCAAAGGCGCGTAGTATATCAACAGTGTTCTCTGCTGCATAATTAAGATCCATCATAGCTGTAGTTGATAAGTTAATAACATTTGGCATAGCCTTAGCTACTGCTTGTGGGTCGTCGAAACCCGCTTTGATCATATCCAGCATTGAGGCAGAAATCTGGGCTGCACTATACTCAGTGGTGAAGGCCAGGTCTCTGACCGTCTTTGACATTAGGTCAAGTCCTTTAGTGACTCCTCCGATACCCTGAATACGTTTCATGTTTTGTTCAAATTTCCCAGCCTCAACTGTAAGACCTTTGAACCCATCAAGAAGCCGGTCTACACCTACAAGAAGAGCCGCTGAAGTAAACACTTTCTTAAGTGTCTCTCCAAGCGGCTCTACTCTTTTTTGTGCGTCTCTGGCGTTCTTGCTCAACTTTAATAACGCAGGGCTCCCCTTGTCATTTACATTGATTTGTAGAAGTACCATTACTTTTTTCTCCTCTTTACAATATTATTTATATTGCGTGAGTGCATATATTGAATCACTTCAAGAAACTGTTCACCAGAGCAGTTTAATTGAAGATCGAGAGTTTTCGTAACGTAGTCAAGAAGACCCAGAGTAGGAAGTCCTTCCTGATCGAAAGGACTTAAATTTATTGTAGTATCATAGATCTTCCATATTTCAGGAAGATCCGTATTTAATACTAGCTCTCTGAGCCTGAGGGGGTCTGTACATTGGATACAGGTTCCATCTGGGTTACATCCGGTACAGTCGGAGCAGACGTTTGGTCTCCAGTTCCAGTCGAAGAGTGCGTCTGCCCACTCGATAAGTTTTTTGGTGTTATTCCCCTGTAGGCGTCTACTACCTTATTCCAATAGTCTCTGATGGTCTTAATATAATTATAGATCATCACTTTAACTTCTGGTGTAAACTCCGTAATTGGGCCATCTTCAGTCTCAAAGCCAGTGGCTGAATGAATACTGTTCATTAGATAGGTATCAAACAGGTATTCATCATCAACTGCGTCTGATTTAAGAAGTGTCCTTCTGACTTTAACTATGCCACTGTCTGTGCATAAAGGAAATCTCCAAGTTATGGAGAAATCCTCATGATCGATTGTAACTTCTCTTTTCTGAATTAACTTTACCATTGTGTCCTCCCCTATTTTATCTTTCTCTTGAAATTGTGTAAACTCTACGCCAGATGAGATCCATTAATTCTAATGGAGCATCCTTATTGTTATTAACTAATCCAGTATGCCCTATACGAAACACACCCGCTGCCTCGATAGTAATAGGTCGTCTCTGGTAACCCCACCCTGGGACTGCTGCTGTGTCTATAGTAAGAGAAGCTCCTTCATAGGTACCATCTGTACCCAAAGGTCTAAAAGTTATCGCTCTCCTGGCTGAAACAGTCATGTTAAAAGTATCAATAAGTATTGGATTAACTCTATCCCAAACATAACCTGAACCAAGTTGACGACCCAGTTCAATCCAGTAATAAAAATGTGAACTGTCATTTGATACTCCAGCAACTGTCGTATCTCTAACGATAATCTCAACTGTTAGATTCTCAGCATCGGACAAATTAAAAGCCTTGCTGTAGACAGTGTTTGTTCCACTAAAACCTATTATACTTGAAGTATCAGTTAGTTCATTCTTGACTGCTAGTATCTGGGTCGTCAAGAAGACTATAAGTAATATTACTCTCATCACTACCTCCTATTAGTTTATTTCCACGCTCTCTTGTATGCATCTTTGAACGGTCTCAAGAACGGATCCCACCTACTACGATTAGATCCCCAACTACCATATCGCCATTCCCCCGACTTCACCGATCCATTGACCAAACAGTAAATCACATGTTTTATGCTATAAAACGCACTATCAGCATATATCGTATACACGCTATCAGTAGCACCAGTAACAGCAACGTTGTTGTCATACCACTGGTATGTCAATGCATTTTCGGCACTGCAAACGAGTTTTAACGTGTCAGTGTGTGGGTTTGGTGTGATTGATGTTGCACTTTGAGGAGTACCAAGCGTTAAGAATGTATTTGTAAATAACGTTTTATACCTATCTTGCAAATATCCTTGACTCAAATCAACTCCTACATAAAACAATACTTTGTCAATTAACCCATCCCATGGTTGTTGTGCAGCACCATCTTTATTACCAAATCTCATTGCTGCAGTACCTGCTACCGGTGCTGATGATGATGATTGGTTAGCAGTTCCTGATATTGTTCCATTTTTATAAAATGTAATACCTGATACAGTTGACCTTATAGCTATATGTTGCCACTCATTATATGCCACTGATCCAACTGCCGAATATGCTAATGTTGCCCCGTCTCTTGAAAATCCATATCGATCTGATGCTTGTCTCATTAACATATGTTTAGCATTCCTAAATATTACTCCTGCATTTCCACCACCAACCGAATACGGATTTACTAGACATTCAACTGTTATATAATTTGCACCTAATAATTCCGTTGGTGTTTGTATATATCCCGTAGACATTATATTTTTCATTGATTCATTAAAAAGACCCTGTTCTCCAATTGTTGCAGGAGAAACAACAGTTCCATTTTGTCCACCTGCCACATCTTGTGTAGTTGTTCCAGATTGTTCAGCAAATATATAAGCATATGTCACACCACAATTCGTAAAAGTACTTGAAGTATTAACTTCCTTTAACATTTTACCATAATGCAATCTATATACAATATTAGCACTTATACTTTTTACAACATCCGCATAAATAAATAAAGTATCTGTAGTAAACACAACCCATCGCGGAACTCGTATGGTGTCGTTTATTCCAGTCATTGCAACGTGTTTTGCACTATCACAGTTAGCAGCAACAATACCAGTTCTCGGAACTTTAAACTGTAATAAAAAATGATTTGAAGTCTCTGATACATATGCACTATTTATTGTTAATGGTTGCGTAACCATCGTCCCTTTTGGGGCAATAGCATTTGCAATAAACACACAAAATAATATTGAGAGTAATAATTTCATTTGTGCCCCTTACTGATTATAGAGAACCATTGCCGATTATTAATGCAACAGGCCAAACAACATACAAAAACACATTATCAAGAGTAGCATCTGAAACAGACGTATTATCTGTTCCGATACTTGGATCTGCTAAAAAATGATTCCACAACATATCTGTTAAATGTCCTTTTGACCCTCTTGCAGCAAACTCTGTCAACTGTAGATCAGTAAATCTGCTGTTGTTTATCAACTGTGATTTTGTAATTGTGCCGTTTTGTATCCTTGCACAATTAATTCTAACGCACTCATTCACCCGCTGGTATAGATTTATGCCGCTTGTGTCAGCTGGATTGTATGTAGCATTATTACGTACAACAACTGCTGTGCGGTATGAGGCCTGTGACGCGATTGCTGATACCAAAACAATTCCGATTAAAAGTAACTTTTTCATTTCATTATCTCCTTTTTTTAGTATTTGCGTCTAAACGCGATTTGTTTATTCTTAATTGTCCAGTCACCGTAATGTAACGACCCAGACGAGTTCGATGTCAAACAGTAAATCACATGTTTGATGCTATAAAACGCACTATCAGCATATATCGTATACACACTATCCGTTGCACCTGTAACAGCAACGTTGTTATCGTACCACTGATATGTCAATGCATTTTCGGCACTGCAAACGAGTTTTAACGTGTCGGTTGATTGGCGGAACACTACGTATTTTGTGGTGTCTACTACCAGAAAATATTCACTCATATTTTCAGACAATAACGTTCCGGCATCTATATAAGTTTTAGCATAATCGCACAGCGAGTCAAAATCAGACTTATTCCATTCGTAGTCCACTGCGCCAGAATTTACTATACCGTGGAAAACAAATATCATGGGTACTTTTTGCGTCACACAACTATCTATGTAAGATTTTGCTGTTGACAACGTAGTAGTAGCTCTAATAATGATAGATTTTAAAGCATATGGCTCTAAAAATGGCGTAGATTCATTTAGATCATATGAGGTACTTCCATTTGTACTTCTGGAAAAACTATAATATTTATTGGCTAATGAAATTACTGTATCGTTGCACGCTCCACTCGGGTATGCAAATAAATTAGCACCTTTGAAATTATTATTCTTTAAAAAATTATATGATTCTCTTAATTCATATTCAGCAGAATCAGGACTAATCGTTGTTAAATTAACATTATTTACAGAGTGAGAGCTTATGCACTGACCGTTGTTTTGCATGTATGTCAAATTAGCCAGTGTAAAATTTCCCGGAACATCAACATTCTTTGTTACGATAAAATATGTACCGTGCATCCCATTGCTTATCATTTTGGGAACTGCGTTATCATACTGGCTCTGTATGCCCTCATCAAATGTAAACATTGCTATTCCCTTATTCAGCTTTGTTTTAAATGCAGATAGGTAATCAAATGTAGTTGTTATTGTTTTCCCAGGTTTTGCTGTAATCTTTATAATTATTTTTGTTACATATCTCCAATCTGGATCATATACGCCAGACACATCAGTAACTGTCATGTCATTTTTTGTAATATACCCATCTGCCCATCCGTGATATTTTATTCTCCCAGCATCCCAAAATGCCCTATAGTAGCAGTTTGGACTACGTGTATAAAATGTAATAGAGCATAATGCTATGTCAGACATGTTACCACCATCAAACGTAACCAACCTAAAAAAATCATATCCAGATAAGTCAATTGTGTCAAGAACCAAAGATATTTGTGCGTATGATCCAGTAGAAGTTATTGTTCTTGTTGATCTAATCCCGTGTCTAACATTTATACTGTCAAATTCAGTAGCACCGACTGACGCACTATCGTCTACAAAATCACCATCAAAATCTGATATTTTTAGTTCTTCAATTGGCAAATATCTATCTGTATATGTTACCCAAGCGTTCACCGCCGACACAATCATCAATATCAATAATAGTTTTTTCATAGCCCTCCTAAAAGAAAAGGGTCGTTCCGTTTCCGGACGACCCAGATGGTCAAACTCTCATATAGTTAGTTGCAGTAGTATTTCGAGCCCTGCACATGAGAGGAGAATAATCAGTTATACTCAATCCTTGAGACGGGAAATTATTTGTAGAAGATGTCCCTAACTCAAGTTTGAGTGTCTGCTTCGCAACATTATCATCATCAGGTGACGCATTAGTAATAATTGCATTATTAATAAAGAACTCCTGAAGCTTATAACCTGAATAAGCAGCTATCCTAGCTGGGACCTCAGTCCAAGCATCTGATAGATTCTCCCAAGCAAGACTGCTATACCTGCTCAGAACTATCTCAGAATTAAAAACATATTTACCCTCCATAACAGGTTCAGCAATAAACAACCCAGTAAGAGTATCTTGAATTACCTGTAAAGGTATCTCAAACCCAAGATTGAAACTTGTACAACCTACTAAAGTATTATTTACGTATACTGACCAGTAGTGGTGAAGAATGTTATTATCAGCATCTACTGCTGAAGGGTAAGTCCAGGTTGAGGACGAGTAGTTAGATACTTCTCTATCCCTAGCCAAGAAATCCGTTGACAACTCAGACAATGCTCCAGCAGAACTACTGATATTAAATTTCTTGCACATTGCATTTAGAAATAAGAAGTCTGAATTAGTGTCCATGTTAACACCTATCGTAGCCATGCGACACTTAAGGTCTCCTGGTTGATAAGTGGATATTCTCTGGGTAGTCGCTGGTATTACAAGGTGTCTTTCCCTTGGATCAATCTTGAACACAGACTCATACAGTATTGAACTGTGTGCACTGAAGGTTAGGTTGCTACCCGTACCACTGACTCTAGTTAACGACCCAGATTGACTGGATACTACTGCTGTTTGTGTAAACACATATAGAGTGTAATATGAACCATTGACTTCCTTCCTTAAGAAAGTAAGACTGTTTGATGAGGAGTCAGTGTAAGTAGCACCAGCGACTGGTTCAGTGGCAGGAGGGCTACAAACATAACACACAACAGGTAAAACCTCATCACATAATCCAAACGCCCAGTATAACTGAGGATTAAAGCCATCAAGTTTATTAACATAGCTCACACTCTGCTCTACGTACTTGGTCACCTGTCTAGGTAGATCATCGAACCCCTCAGACACTATAGAGTTATCAGGGACACTGGATATTGTTTTAGATTTACCCATAGATAAATAGGGTATACCATCACCAGCCCCGGGGAGATTATTAACATTAGTAGTACCCCAACCAGTAGCCTGATTAGAACCAGTAGCACCTCCCTCGTTCCTGAAGGCAGCTCTCTGAAATGCTTTAGTATTCATTAGCTACTCCTTAACTGTTATCAACAGTTATTTGCATTGGTGAAGTGAATGTCATATTAGCATTCTTGTAAGAAGTACCGGTACCGTTTCGACCAATTCCCATAGTGATATTCATCTTAGGGAGGTCATCATCTGTTATTTCAGCTGAGATATTAAAACGAGGTATCCGAATTGTAATATTTTCTGTGGCTGACTTGTAAATCTTCATCTCCATCTGGAGGGGTGTGAAGTTATCCGCCCAAGTGAGCCATTGATTATTATCATATCTACTGAGTCGGAACGACCCAGATACCTGAAAAGGAGTCATACCGTAGACAGGGGTCATTGATAACACAGACACGTTATCGAACTGCTCATCGAACCCACCATTAAATTCAATTGAGAAGTCCTCAATGGATATATTATCAGAAGAAGTGAGGCCATCTACTGCATCACCTACTCTGACATACCCATTAATACCACCCATTTCATGGAATGTAAATGGGTTTCCGGGAGCAGTAGGCGCTGAAGGAAATTCACTGGTCGCTGCTCGAACAACACGAGTAGTCCCAAACAAATCATAATCAAGCTTAATGAGGTTGGCGGACGACCCAGATATCTTCATTCTCTTAATATAGGAATTAGCATACTGGTTAGCCGAGACGCTGTTTAAAAAACAGGAACTCAATTTCTTTGCATGATTCGCAAATGTATAGACATTCGCTACTTTACTACCCATGCACGCTTCTAATATAGGCGCACAAGAAATAACATCCAGATTCTGAGTGATAGAACCAACCTGATGTGTAGGGCCTAACTGAGGAATATCATCGAAGCCCTCACCAATGATAGAATCATCCCGGATTGGGTCAACTGTCTGGTTCAAACTATTAGTATTGAACGGCATAAGAAACATAGCTGAGTCCTCATATGACGACCCAGCCTGAAGCTGAAGGGCTAGCCTTCTAAATATCTTTACATCAGCCATTTACACCTCCGTGTCACTTTGTATAAATTTTACTTCCAACTGAAATTGGAAAGTCATTAATTTCGGGGCTATCTCTAGGTTTACCCAGATCTCAGGAAACTCTCCAAGTTGCATGAAACCTGGGCAAACAAAGGTTCCCAACTGTTTCTCATCATGGATCTCATACACATTTGATACAACTGCTTCACCGAAGTCCAAAATAGCCTCCTGATCCTCAAGAGTCCACTGGTTTGAGGTGTCACCATCTGCAATGCTGTTCTTACCAAGAAAGCCAGTTATCAAGAGAAAATAGGATTTATCAAGGTCTCTTTGGGATATATACCCATTACCTTTCCACTTCACTATATCAACCTTGATAACTGGCTTTGTGTAATTAACTAGAGCATTGGTAAATTGATCAAAATAGACATCACAGAAGGTCTGTAGTCTAGTATCCAACTGTCTAGCAAATGTTTTAAATGCCATTATAAAATTCCTATTCTAGCTAATCTGTTCTTAGCTATTCTTTCAATTTTATCCAGAGTAACATCGCGTTCAGCTGCTGCGGTTAAGAAAGGTCTTTTCTTTCCTCTTATACCCGTCTCGTGTTTAAAGCGCATTCTGAGTTCCTGTGCTGTTCTCTTTGAAGAGATAGCACCAGGGTCTTTTATGCTATAAGATAACTTACCTTCATAAGTCTCTATGGTTGTATTCTTATTCATTGTTTTATTTATAATTTGTATAGCTGGGGAGGTGCTTCTGTGTGTTGAAGAACCTTTCTTCCAAGAACCAGTGCCAGTTTGAATCATCTTTTTAAGAGCGCATGTTCTACTTGTTAAGCGAACTGGGTCGGCAGGCTGTTTCTTATTTTTAACTCTTAGTTTTTGGCCAGGGTACTTATCTGGTATAATATACTTGGCCAAGGCAACTCTACGAACCTCATCGAAGTAATCATCCATGGAGTTAAGAACCTCTTGTCTTAACTTCTTACCCATAATCACATTTTCTCTTAAGAGACTATCTATATGTAATTTAGATACTGTTGCCATGTTACCTCCAAAAGAAAATGGGCTTTCGCCCATTCTCTTTAGTGTGTAGTTGCATTGGAAAGAAGCATACCATAATCTGTATTCAATATCATGCCACGATACTGTGTAGCGCGATAGATACGAGTCATGTTTTCATCTTTGTAATAGGTGTCCACTTGGAATGGCCATTTAGACCACGACAACTGACGACCCAGACAACCCTCTTTGAAGGATGCCTGACCCTGCGACAACTTAGCCAGAAGAATAAATTCATCTGACCAGAAAGCACCGAAGTCTGCATCTTTGCCAAGACCAGTTGTGTCATACCAAGCAGATACTGGTACAATTTCTTTAATACCGAGGTACTCAGCGAGGTATGAACGTTTGCGCTCTGCACTCATTGTTGCAAGAGGTTCAACGTATTTTACTGCGTCAGCAACTTCATCACAGTGAAGCATGTTACTTACAACATCGTCTGATGCCACAAGGCTGAACTGCTTTTTAGCAAGCAAATTCTTTTTACGAAGTTGTTTGTAAGCGAGATCAATTACTGCAAACGGTTTCGCATTAGTGAAGTCATCGAATTCATCTTTGATATCAAGATGACAATCACTTGGGGAAGATGCAGAAAAATAGTTGCTGTCTGGGTTAGCAATAGCATTACCAGCAAAAGTAGTTAAGTTGAACAACTTTCCTGCTACCTTTGATTCATTACCAAGGAGTAAGCCTTGACGCACGCGACGTGCAGTTACTTCCTCTTCATCAAGATACTCTGAATCAACAAGAGCACTTACAACATCAAGAGGCTCTTCATAACCGGTCATCTCAGTTGTGTAAGAAGCAGCTGTCCATTCCCACTCACCCCGTTTGAAAGACCCATCTGGGGAACGAGAGATATCTGGGACCTTGGCAACAGCCTCTCTTGGCAGAACTGGATAAGTCCCACTTTCTTTCTGTACTGTGAGAACTGGCATGATACGTTCGTTAACGAGACCAAGTTCCTCAAACTGAAGTTCCTCAACAAGAATCTTGAGATCAGGTCTCAAGGTTCCTAATTTTTTCTGTGCACCTAACATGTGACCTCCTTATGATGCTGAGCGGACAACGATATAGCTAATAAGAGTATTAGCACCGGAAGCCGCACTTAGAGTTAATGTGAGAGTTCCAGCAGTTGCGACTGCTTTTACAACATAAGCAGCAGTTGTACCACCCTGAAACTGACAAAATACTTTATCCTCTGCTTCTATTCTAGCATCAAGGATGGTTACAGTTGTGGTACTGGCGTTCCCTGAATACTGGCCAAGCATGAAAATATTGGCATTGCTATCAAGACCATCAACTGCTGTTTCAGTGTCAATGTTGATAGCAGGGATATCGGCTCCTGACGACCCAGAGTCATCGGCAATGCCGAAACTGTAAGCTCTGACCCATGCTGAACCGTTCCATGTGTAGTAACGTTTCTCATCAGTTACATAAACCGTGAGGCCTAGGTTAGCTGTTAAGCTTACATCGATGAAAGCCCAAGTTGTACCTACATGAGTATAGATAGCAACAGCATTAGCATGACCAGTCCAGTTAGCGCCTGTTACAGCAGCAGGTAGCAGGTATGTTGCATTAGCACCTGGGCTTGGCTCTGCTGCCAGGCTTCTTGTACTAGCAGTATAACTTGATGCTACTGCATAACCATTTGCAACCGGAAAGAGTTTTGCACCCTTTGTAGCTGCGCTTGCAAGAGTTACAAAAAGAGTGCGATCACGTGATGCAACAGGATAAACATTGACCTTATACCCGTTGGCATTGTCAGTAGTCTCAGCACCGCGTGAGGAGGTGATACCCTGGACTTTAGACCCATAGGTAGCTAGGGAAGCTACATCCGTACTGAGATTAAGTGTCACGAGTCTGTTTCTCTCCAAAACAGAAGTCGCCCAATAGTTGTAACACTCTCTCTGTGTTCCTTTAAAAGACATGTTGTTCTCCTTCCCGCATTAGTCCTGCGGTATGAATAATTTTGGGTAATTTTTACGGGCATTTCTGACTGCCTGTTTCTTATCACCGTTTGTACTTCTCAGTTCAAGAGCAATGGCCTCTTCCATGTTGGTGGGGGTAACTGTATCACCACCAGAACCTGCACCAGCTGGAGCAGCAGCAGTTGCTTCAAGAATACCTTTCAACTCCTGTTTAAGTTGAACAGGCTGGTCAGCCTGCTGTGCAGGTTGTTTCTGTGACTCTGCAATCAAGCTCTCAAGTGCAGCTTCAACAGATAAACCTTCAGAGATCAAACCCTCACCAAACTCACCAAGATTGAGTTTATACGCATTCTTGCGAATCGTATTTTCAGACTTCAGCTTAGCAATCTCTGCATTCGCTGATTGACGACCCAGATCAAAAATCTGATCATAAACTGAACTATTCTCAGTTTTCAGATCCTCTACTGAGCAACTTTTTGCACTTTTTGGCAGCATTGTTTCCTCCTACCAAGTTAATATTTCATTTAATGTTGTAAAGCCATCCAGTATTTCTTTGGGTGCCTTTACAGCATCATACCATTTCCCTTCTGCCACTGCTCTGACAGCATCGACAGATAAATTACGATTAATTGCAACGTCGTTAATGAAACCTTCATAACAGGTGTTGACTGACTCCTGCAAGTGATCCATGGCCGACTCGGTTAAGGGTTCATGAGAGTTACCATCAGTCTTGTACTTACCTGCTTTAATATAGGTAAATTTAAGACCTTCTTTCTGATCCCTCTCACTTTGATCCACGTGGAGCATATAACAACCGATATGCCCTACTGTACGAATAGGGTCATCCGCATAAACTTCATCCGCTCCACTGGCCAGGTAGTAAGCTGCTGAACAGCATTGACCAATAACAAGAGAGGTTACTCGTTTCTGCTCTCTAGCAGCACGAATAACCTTTGTTGCCCTACTACACCCACTAGCCATACCACCTGGGCTATCCCAAAGCATTATGATATGATCAATACCCTTGGCAGCAGTACATTCAGAAACTGCTTGCTCAATATCACCATAAGAGACCATACCACACATTGAATCTAACCAAGAACAGTTATCCATGAGCATACCAGAAATAGAGATAATGGCCTTAGAACCCTGGGTAACTACCAAGCCTGATTTGATATTTGGTTTTGAATCAACTATAGCCAGCTTCTCCATCTCATTAAACTTGAAGTTTAATACATTCTCGAAGGTATTAAGCATTTCCGGACGTATGGACCACACGGTATTGCTTAACTTACTAAGTAAAAGACTACCAGTTTCCATCGTCTTTTCTCCTTTTCTTTTTAGCTTCTTCTTCGCTTACTGACGACCCAGATTCTTTAGAATCACTCTGTGATTCTTCTGGGAATTCAATGCCATACTTTTCTGAAAGTTCCTTCTTCTTCTTAAGTTCAAGGGCTTGATCTTCTAGTGCATCGAGCCTCTCTTGAAGCCTCTCGGAACGAACCTCTTCATAGTCAGTACCCTGTTCATCGCAAGCCATTTGAATGGACTTTGTACCATTCTCAAGAGCGAGTTGATTACCTCTTTCCTCTTTTTCCACGTCGAGGACACCAACGGAAGGCCATCTGACTCTGAGATCTGCTGTACTAATGTCTCCTCTAATCTCGCCATTTGCAATCCCCTCTAAGATGAAAGTAGAAACGACCCATTTAAGGATCTTGTCTAATTCTCTACGCCACCTCTTAACCATCTTGAAACTGTCGAGTACAGCTCCCCTCCAAGATGAGTAACTAACTTGATCAGTGTCAAGAAAAGCTAAGATGTATGGGACTCTCATGCACATAGAAATGGTCTTATAAGATCTGAGCATGAAACTATCATAGTTATCCCCCGGTTTGTTAGGAGAAGCGAAATTGATCGTTTCATTCTTATTAAGATAAAAGATCGACCCCGGTTGCATCTTAGTAACCTTCTGGGTCGTCCCTCTAGGGTCAACATCTGTTGTGAGTGACTTCTGTGCCTGTGCTGGGTTATTCACAGTAACAAAAGCACTAAAACAAGCTGCAACCCTAGCTCCGATGATCGTAGCCTCATTAAAGTCATCAATTGACTTAATAAAAGGTATAGCTGGAGTAACAATAGGATACTGTCGACTTGCCATAGGTCTACTATTAAGTGGAGCCTTAAACAAGTCTGTCACTCTACGTCTGAAGCCATTAGCTTCTTTAAAGACAGGAAAAAAGTCATATGCTTCCTTACCAGTAGCATAGTACTTATCAATTGTCTCAGGTTTCTTTACCCAGAACCCTTTTAAAACACCGTTAGGGTAATACTCTACTCCATGACGGACTAGAATATTATCCCTTTCGGTTTTCTTAGTGTAAGGAGTATCAATTCTAAAGGCTTCAACTGTTTCAACAACTGTTTGACCATTTACCATTGGTAAATTAATCAAAACATCACCATCAGCGAACGCACAGGAGACCCACTCTTCCAGAATCTTGTAAATGGACTTAGACCCAGTCACATCACAATAATCTAACCTCTTCGCTAGATAATCATTGATCTGCTTGCGTTGAATATTGTTCTTAGACGCACTATAAATAGTAGGTCCATAAGAAATAATATTGTTGATATATGTTTGCTGAAACCCTGCGACCACAGGATTATCTCTAATCAGTTGGTGGCTGCGTTCTCGCAAGGTCACAATATCATTTAATAGTGTTGAGTCTGGACTTTGTTCATTGGTCACTTCCCAACCAATATTATAAGCATTCCTCTCAGCCGCTTTGAAATTGGCCATCAGTACCCTCCTATGGTCATAAATATTGACCCAGATTGAGCACCAAGGGATTCCTCAGAGGCTTTCTTTCCGAGCCACTCGATAAAGGCTGTGACATTATTCAGAGTAACGTAAGTTGTCCTCATCTCTTCACTATTTTCAACTGAAGATAAAAAATATTCATCCCAGCGTCTGGATGCTAAGGCATTTAAAGCTCTCTGGTATTCCACAGCCCAAGATACGAAAGTAGCCATATTTTATCCTTTCACCAGTTGAAGCCTGATATTGAATAGTCTACTTCTTGTTCAACTACAGTCTTAACTGTTTCTAACTTTTCTATTTGCTCCATTGCCTTTTCCTCAAGATATGGATTTGAAATGAAGTCTGGGTCGTTAAGTCTCTGTCTTAGGTTTGCCCACTTGTCAGTGGGTATGTCGAGACACAACAGAGAGTGGACATCAGCATAACGATAGTCATCTTGACCCATCTTCTTCCAAATAATAAGAGTCTCACCTGTCTTCTTGTTTTGATTTTCAGTCTTACGTCTATTAGTCCACTGAACTAAGTAGTCTTTACTTATGTTCTCTGGTAACCAATAATCGTTGCTCTGTGAACGATGATCAAGCTCTTCAAGATACTCAGGTGTTCTAACAAGGTAGATACCAACTTCTTTACTATAATTAATAGGTGTTACTTGAGCTTCTGTAGCACCCTTACACAATATTAATCGTGACATCTTTGTACAAGCTCTATATAACTGTTTAGTTCTATGACCACCAGTATCTATAGCTGCGATGGACACTTTCCAACCACTCTCAAATATTCTATTGAAAATAGTTTCATTGAAAAGCCGTTCTATCTCTGTGTCCTCAGCTATAGCCATATGACAAGGTATGTGGAATGCATCCACAACACAAGTAAACTGGTTTTCACCAAAACCTCTCACTACCACATAGAAACCCTTATCCTGCGTGTCTATCCCAGCTGTTAATATTTTTACTTTATCTGGAACGTGGCCTAGTCGATAAGACTTTTTATGTTCACTAAGAGATTTAACTGATGCTTTCGATTTATCCTCAACCCAGAACCTAGAAAGCCATGCTTGCCAAAAGTTCTTATAGTCGTGAACCTTATCTTTTGTTTGTATAAACTCTTTCCATATATCCTCGAAAGAGCGAAACGGTGATTCCATCGAAGACCAATGAAAAAAGACGCGGTTGTGCCCCACGCCTAATTCGTAAGGAACCTCTAAGGTCCCATCTTTTCTGATCTGGGTCGGCGTTCTGATTCCGTTCTCAAATTTAACGACTGCATACTTGCCGTGCCTGTTCATTTCTTTCTTACGATCAGTATCACTAAAGACTGCTCCACAATGAGCACATCTACACTCCGGCTTCTTCGTTTTCTCATTAAAAATGATATTTACAAAGAAGTCAAGCTCTTGATACTCGAAGCACTCCTGACATTGAACTTGCCAAGACAGGTATAAAGTGCCGGGAACAGTTAACTGCTGATGTAATAAGTCACCCTCTGTAGAGGGTGAACTTACCATATACCCTTGACCGATGCCGTAACCAAAATAGGTTGTTAGTCGGTCTGATGCTAGTTTAATAGCATTTGACTCATTACCTATAGTTAAACCCATGAGTCGAACCTCATCAAGAAATACTCTCTTCATGGGAAATGAGTTCATTGTTACGATGCTGGTAGCCCAAGCGGGATAGATCGTCATGTGTTGCAACTTCACAGACTCATATGACATATCCCGCTTGTTACCAGTACAATATAAAGACAACTCAGGAGAAGCCTTGATCATGGAAATTACTTTCTCATCCAAGTGCTTCTTCCCGGTTGTCTCGTCTGGGAGGACATACAGCCCTGGGCCAGGATCTTGATCCACCATGTCTGCAACTGCCGCTTGCAGAACTACCGATTTACCACTCTGGGTCGGTCCGATGGCACCTAGCCATTTTATCTTATAGTTCCCAATGCAACTAATTGGGTCCACTAAGTATGGAGTCAAGGAAAGATCTATTTTTTCTAAGAGGTTTGTCTTCGTTGACACTCTGATCTTCTTGACTACTTCCACTGTTGATACTTTTTTCGGTATCTTCAACCACTTTGCTTCCTGTCGGCTGAATATCAGTTGTGTATCCATAGCCCTCCCAAGACTGGATCACATCCGCTTCAGTTACTAACTGTTCGATTGCGGAATTATATGATTCTGTTAAAATTGCTTCTACATCTGCTACTGACATAAGACCAGTTATACGTGGAGCCGCTAGCTTGATCGAATATCTAATTTTATTGGCGACTGCTTGGCAGGTCGTCCTAATTCGTTCAATGGCCTTAGTTCTCTCGATATAGATCTTAAGTTTTATATCAGTAGCAACTTTCTCCTTCCTGACCTTCTCTCTTAAGAGCTCCTCAGACAGATCCAGATCTTTTTGTTTCATCCGTCTTGCTTCATTGAGACAAGACATAATGCGATAAATTGGATAACCTCTAGGATCGCGTTCAATATTATTTCTTAAACAAAATAGTTTAAGTTCTTTGTCATCCTTGAAGCCACCAATTGCCAACAAATGAGTATGAGTTGTGTAAGCCTCCCCGACTTTGATCTCTGTCATTTGTTGTCTTCTTTCATACCGTCTCGAAACTCTTGAGCTGCCTCAACAACTTTGTCTGCCCCAGCTTCAACAAGTTCTTCCAGTTTCTTGTTTTTCTTCCTGAGTGCCGTTGAGGCACGACGACCCAGATCCCTTGCGCCCGTCCTAACTCTTTCAATAAAGAAAAGGCCCAGAATTCCAACTAAACCCCAGACCACATTCTCTTTACCAAAATCAAGAATGCTGTTTAGTATATCCATAAGTCACTCCTTTAAAAGTTTGACGATTGTGTCAAGTTTACTATTCATTCGTTTTAGGTCATTGATATCTGAACGTAGTTCTCTGAGTTCCATTCGGTTTTCGATGCCTATAGCCTCGACTGTACCGACTCTCATTTCTGTTTTGGTTTGCCAAGAACTAGCTCCCCACGTCAGACCCAGAATACCGCCTACCAAAAATACTGCACGAGCATAGAGCCAGAGCTTACTTACAAAACGTTTCTCACACACAGCTAACTGTTCCTTGCATTTTTCGTCTCTTGGTGTCATGCTACCACCTAAAAATTATAAATTTGAGATTTTGTTGACGACCCAGATGAAGGTCGATTTTATGCTAACCGTTCAAAAATTCATGCGAACCGTTACGGTTAGTCGGTTCGCATGGGTGTAGAACCCTCTAATAATAATATAATACATGGAATAGTAAAAGCTGACAGAAAGTTAGGCACGATTTTTGCTTGTACAGAAATTTAAACGTTTCAAAATTTAGGATAATGTGTGGAAAGGCACTTGCTTGTCTCTATAGATTAAAGTGCACTGGTGGGCTTCCTGTGAAGTATAGATATAGTTTTAAGTCCAGAGAGCAAGGCTCACAGAGCAGGGCTCACAGAGCAGGGCTCACAGAGCAGAGCTCACAGAGCAGAGCAGAGCAGAGCAGAGCAGAGCAGAGCAGAGCAGAGCAGAGCAGAGCAGAGCAGAGCAGAGCAGAGCAGAGCAGAGCAGAGCAGAGCAGAGCAGAGCAGAGCAGA
>JAGVVH010000519.1 GCA_019135895.1 Bacteroidota bacterium
CTACATTGCAAGGCGAACGGGTATTATTTCCAATGTCATTACACAAGCGCGAATGTTAAGGGAAAGGTTATTTTAGGGAATGTACGCATACACGCATGACGCACAAACGGGTGGATTGCTTCTCAATAACAGCACCTCGATCTTTTCCAAAGAACCACGCCCAGTATATTACCGTGAACTCGACATCCTCGGTTTTGATAAACACTATAACTATGTCAAACAGGATGAACTGCCCTATATGTGGGCAGAGGCGAACTGTTACTGGTATCGTGGGCTCAAAGTTGCAAAAACAAAAGGAGGCACTCTTTATACTGCACCGGAATTGGAATTCATACTGGACGCGAATAATGAGCGCATTCTGCCGGATGGCGAAACTCTCCTGTCTGTAGATATTGCCACTATGGTTGAGAAAAACCGTGAACTACTCGAAGTTATAGAACAAGTAACGGTAAAGAGGATATTCGACGCTTATAAGCGTTACCATAATAAATTGGATATCTTTCATGTTGCCTTTTCGGGTGGCAAAGACAGTGTCGTCCTGCTTGAACTTGTGAAAAAGGCATTGCCCAGGAGTGGTTTTGTGGTTGTGTTCGGCGATACGGGTATGGAGTTTCCCGACACTTACGATGTTATCAACAAAACAGAAGAGCAATGCCGAGCCGATGAAATAGAATTTTATCGCGCGTCTTCGCATTTGAGACCGGAGGAAAGTTGGCGAATTTTCGGCCCCCCTTCACGTGTACTTCGCTGGTGCTGCTCGGTTCATAAGTCCGCACCTCAAACACTGAAACTTCGCGAGGTATTGGGTAAGAATGATTTTATCGGCATGGATTTTGTTGGTGTGCGGGCGCATGAGAGTGCAACTCGAGCTGACTATGACTACGAGAATTATGGCAAAAAACAAAAAGGGCAGTATTCTCATAACCCAATATTGGAATGGACCTCCGCCGAAGTGTGGCTTTATATTTACATGAATAGTCTTGTGATAAATGAAACTTATAAAAAAGGTAACTCGCGAGCTGGATGTTTGTTTTGCCCGATGGGCGGAGGAAAATCGGACAGCCTTCGCAATTTATCTTATTCTGCCGAAATTCAAAAGTATACCGATATTATTCGTGAGACAATAGATGACAAAAAAATTGATACTTACATTACTAACGGTGGCTGGGTTGGACGTAAAAACGGGCGTGATGTAAAAAACAATGTGTCACGTTATCAAGAAGAAATCATAGATGGCTGTTTGTTTATTACGGTTACAAAGCCTTCCACAGATTGGGGAGAGTGGATTAAGACTTTAGGCGAGTTAACGTTTGAGTATACGGTTGAAAAGATAAAAAATGATTATATAGTCAAAATGCCAGCAAGTGTGGACAAAACACCGCAAGGAAAACTGATTAAACAAGTATTTCGTAAAGCATCGTATTGCGTGTCGTGTCGTGTTTGTGAAGCTAATTGCCGTAACGGATGTATAACATTTAAAAAAGGTCTTCATATTGAAAATTGTGTTCAATGTGGGCAATGCCATAATATTGATTGCGGTTGCCTTGTATATCACTCAATGCAACTACCCAAAAATGGGGGGAGAGTAATGAAAAGTCTTAATACATTTGCTGACCACGCACCCAAACCTGACTGGGTTCGCCTTTTCTTTGAGCAGCAGAATAAATTCTTTGCAGATAATACATTGGGACCGATGCAAATCTCGATGTTTAAGCGTTTCCTTTCCGACGCTTCGCTTATCAGCAAGAACAGTGTTACTGAATTTACTTCCCTAATAACGCGAATTGGTTGGGATACAGAGCAAGCTTGGGGATTGATACTTGTACAACTTGCATATAACAATCCTCAGTTTAGATGGTATATAGAGAAATTGCCTATCGGCTCAAATTATTCACGCAAGATCGTTGAAGCTATGCTTACTGCGATTGACATAAGTGAAAAAGATTCAAAATCAATTGTTAAAGCTTTCAAACGTCTTTGTGATCTCCCGCTAGGTACAAAGTTGAACTTTGGCGTTGTCACCGAAAAAAGTAAACAGATTGAAACGCTTTCCCGCTGCAAGTCCACACTCACTGATAATCGCGTTGTCCTATATGCGCTTTATAAGTTTGCGGAAGCTTGCGAGGGGTATTACCAGTTTACGCTTACGCGCCTACTTGACCACGCTATTGAAGCCGTTGGTATCAGCCCTACTCAAATTTTTGGTTTTGACCGTGATGATATGGAAAAGATTCTTCTCGGACTAACAGTGAAGTATCCTGATTTTATCAATGCCACGTTTACGCATGACCTCGATAAAATTACCCTTCGTGATGATAAAACATCTGAGGATGTTCTTGGTCTATTTTGAGGAGGTATGAAAAATATGACGATGAACAAGTACAGCGAATATTTTGATATTGACCAGGAGTACTTTCCCGAAATCAATGAATCATCAATTAAAGCGGGAATTGACTGGCAGAAGACTTTCCCTCACAAAACATTTGTTGACCTTCTGAAGGCGACTGAGCGCATGCTTGCCCGTGCAACCAACAGTGATAAAAAAGGTATTTGGATTGAAGGTGCATATGGCACAGGAAAATCCCGTGTCGCATGGACGCTGAAAAAACTACTCGATTGCACTGATGATATGCTTGAAGCGTATTTTGCCGAATACGACGCTTTGCAAAAGGAGCCAGACTTACGCGACAAACTCCTTGGACATAAGCAGGGCAAAATTGTAACGGCTTATCGTTACTCTTCCAGCAGTATTGATGGCGACCACGACCTCATCATGGCGATTTACGAAAGTGTGACGAAGGCGCTACGTGATGCGAAAGTTGCATACAAGGGAGAAAACACTCTGCGTGGCGGAGTTGTTGAATGGCTTTCGGATGATCTACGCAAATCATTCTTTAATGGACTAATTACTAAGCCCGAATACAGAGGCCTAGGTAGCTTTTCAGGAAAATCTGCCGATGACATTATTTCCTTACTAAAAAATCCTAATACTAGTGTTGATGCGTTGATGTCCGACATTATTTTGCTGGCGAGAAACGAGGGAATAACAGCGCTTTCAAAAAGCATGGATGATTTGATTACCTGGCTTACCGACATCATTGACCAAAATGGGCTTAAGGCCATCGTCCTTGTATGGGACGAGTTTTCAGCATATTTTAAGAAGAACCGTACATCCCTTGATGGTTTCCAAAAACTTGCAGAACTTTCTAATCTTAAGCCGTTCTACTTAATGATAGTGACACACATGTCCGGCTCTATCTTCAGCGAAATTGACCAGACGGGAAAAATTGTACGAGATCGCTTCATACGCAAAGCGATTGAGCTGCCGGATTCCATTGCTTTTGAGCTGATTAAGCACGCCTTAAAGGTTAAGCAAACACAAAAGGAGTTATGGAATAGTCTTGCCGATGACCTAAATAGCCGTATGCCTATAGTGCGGGAAGCAGTTAGGAAAATGGTATGGAAAGATGTAAATACAGGTGATGATGTCCTAAAAAGAATGCTCCCGATTCATCCGTTGGCGGCTTTGCTTCTCAAAAATATTTCGAGCGCTTTTGCGTCCAATCAGCGAAGCATGTTCAATTTCATTAAGCATGCGGAAACTGAAAATTTGCAGGCGTTTCAATGGTTCATTGAAAACCATAGCCCAGATAATGCTGATATTCTTACTATTGATTACCTATGGAACTTCTTTTATGAAAAAGGGACAGATGAATACGGTGCAGGGAAAAGCAACCTTGAGTTTATCATTCGCACCATTCTTGACACGTTCCCCAAGAACGAAGAGAGGTTGCTTGATGAAGAAAAGCGCGTGCTAAAAACTGTACTAATGATGCAAGCAATCAGCCAGAAGCTCGGTGATAGTGTGGACTTATTCCTGACCACAGACCAAAACATAAACTATGCGTTTGAAGGCACGGAGTTAGAACAAAATCAAGCGATTAACAAGGTAAAGAAACTGGTGCGAGATGGGATACTATATGAAAAACCCATGGGCGGAGGTAAAATACAATATGCCGCTGCCGCTGTTTCCGGCGACCAGGCACAGATTGACAATATAAAGAAGCGCATCACAAAAGAAACAAAAACCGTTTTGATGGTATCTGCCGGTGGTCTCGATGATGTGTTATCCCTAACACCTTCTCTTCGTTTCCGTTATGAAATCACGCCTGTGACGATTGAAAACTTTACAGCTACAATCAATAAAATCACCAATGAGCCTACAACCTATAAAATCAACGCCATATTATCTTTCGCTCGTAGCGATGAGGAACAGAATAAAATTAGAGAATTGATTAAAAACGCCATGAAGGACAACCGCTATGAAGACCTCGTGTTCATCGATGCATCTTCAACTATACTTGGTGCAGAACGCTTTGAGCAATGGGCGGACTATGCCGCAAATGAGGAATACTGGAGGACAAAAGACATAAAACTCGCCGACGAAATGTTCCGCAAGGCAAAGTCAATTCTTGAGGATTGGAAGACGGATATCGCGAGCGGTACTTTTACAATCTACTTTAGATATGCAAAAACCGGCGAACCTCATGGAAATGCATCTTCTGTCCTTACGGCATTATCCAACATAGTTATTAAAAAACATCCGTTATCATTCGACAACGCAAAGGTCACCGAGCAAATGTTCACCGTGTCAGGATTGCCATCTGGAGCAAAATGCGGCATCTCTCAAGCTTATGGAGGAGCGTTTCAACAATCCTTTGTAGTGCCGCTTATGCAGGGGGCTTGGAAGATACCAGAATATTGGCAATCTTCACCTACGCTGCCGCTTTCAAAATTAAAGCAGGGTATTGATAACCTTGTCAATAGCGCTTTTAAACGTGATGGACGCATTTCCGTTGGTGATATTTTCGACTGGCTAATTGGCCAAGGCTTCATGCCGTGCAACCTGTATGCTCTTTTAACTGGTTTTTTACTAAAGGAATACGCCCTTGACTCTTATCGTTACAGCGATGGAGAAACCGGCGATCGTATGAGTGCCGATAAATTGGCTGAGATTGTTGGAGAATACATCAAGCACAAGAATACACCCATCCCTCGTTATAAGGATAAGTATATTGAAGTAATGACCAAAGACCAGATGGCTTTTATTGACTTTGCAAAAGTTGTTTTCGGCATCTCGGATAACATGGCCATAGAACAAGTTGCGATTCGCATCCGGTCTAAATTGAAAGACCTTGGTTACCCTATATGGAGCTTCAAAGAAATTGATACCAATGGACTTGAGGACTTCATTGATAAACTTGTCGTGCTTGCCAACCCGAATAACACTGGAGATAGCGTTGCAAAAACAGCTTCGGCAATTGGCAGAATGTCGATTCAGACACCTTCCGCGGCACAAAACCTAGCTACGCTTTTTACAAAAGAAAACGCTCCAGAAGCAATGAAGGAGTTTTTGAAATACTTCGAAAACGGCAAAGTATTGTCATTAGCTAATGAAATAGGCGTCACGGATGCGCTGCTTGATGTGAGGCGCCAAGTAGGTTCAGGTGAGGCATTGTGGCTTTGGGATAAAGAAACAGGCGAAGATGAAATTCGAAAGTTGCTCACGGATTACAAAATCGTGGCTGCAAGCAATCGTATAAACTCGAAAACATCTTCTCTTGTTGCGTGTTTAGAAGAATGGCGCGAGAAAGTGAAGTCCATAAGAATCCCGCACGCGGCACTTGTTTCGGAAATACCTGTATTGAAGGTGTTCTTCCAGATCTTGCGTGAAATTGCCTCAAGCGGAGAACTTCAGTATGATAAACGAAAGGTCTTCCTCACTGAACTGACTGTCAACGTAAATAATATTGACGAATTTTTTACAACTAAAATTGATGTGTTCAAAAAAATATATTTATTCTACTTGACTGGATTTAGTGACAGCGAAGTAAATGGGCTTTATTCCAAGCTGCCCGTTAATGCCTTCACGGCGGAAAAATCTGATTGCGAAAGGAATGTAGCGGCGCTTGCTGATAAGATACGAAGTGAACAGGAAAAATATAAGCTTCATCATTTATGGGAAGAAAAGACTGCATCCAAAACACCAAGGCAATGGTCAATCAAACACAAGACACCTATTCTCTCACTTGTCCCTGTAAACCTGCAAGGTGACGCCCGTCGTGTATTTGGTGCCCTTAATCGGAACAACCCTGAAGACAATGAAGTAAAATTCGCACTTGAGTTCTTGCAAACAAAAGCAGCGTTCCTTGAAATTCTTACTGTCAAGGATAAAGTCGATGCTGCGTTTACTCGCGACTTCATTGGAAAATTTAGCGTCATTATATCGGATGCTGACGCGGTTCGTACACATCTTGAAAACGTTATACCCCAAGAACCTTATGATTGGTACGGTAACCCCACTGTACAGCGGGAGGTCGAGAAATTCGCTCATGCGAAATATATTCAAGGTGGCAGGGACAAGGTTCTTGAAAAAATAGAGAAGATGGATGAGTCCAAAGCAAAGAACTATCTCAAACAGTTAGTCAAGGAAAACATGTACGTAGGAGTTGAAATTATATTGGAGGGATAATGGCGGCCATGAAAAATGATTCGGTAGAATCTGCCCTCAAAAAAGTAAGCAAATACTTGGCAAAGAAAGATATTGCTACGCCTTTTTTTATCGTAGTTGATGACAGCACCGAATATTCTGACATCATCACTGGACTTGACTATTTTACGCAGATTAGGGCAAGCCATTATTGCGCAAGTGATGACGCATGTCCTGATATCGACGCAATTTGCAGAACTCTTTCTACTGTTACAGACAACAGGCTCCTGCTTGGATTTGGAGAAAGCGTCGCTTTTAGTGGCAATAAAAATGCTGTCGGGAGGCTTAAAGATTTAAATATTCATTCAAAAATAGTTGTTGTTTGCCGTGGAATTCGCACAGTAGTAAATCGCCTTTGTGAAGAGGATAAGAAGTTCGACAACCGACACGTATGTTTCCTAAAAATTGGAATACCCTATGAAATAGTAGGCATACCTCCTTCCCCTTTTTTTTCTGCTATAAATGGTTTTAAAAAACTGCTCTTTCACTTGGAAAATGGCGCCAGTGGGAAACTATTTGTAAATACTGCTTTACACCTCCGAAATATTCGTAAAATACGTACAGCATATGACGCTATTTTGGAAGTTAATCCCAGTTTTAGCGTAGCACAAGACTGCCTACCAGATGAACTTTGGGCCGAGTTCCATGCTGACGGAAATCTTGAAGGATTCGATCTATTCCATTGGCGCAGCTTCCTCAAACTAAAACTAGAGTCCTCAAATGATATATACCTCAAATACATTGCCGACACCTCTCTAAACTATAATATTTACAAAGTACGGATTTACAATGCGGTGTTAGAATACAATATTGGCGACAAACATTTTAAAGAACTATATAATGCACGGAAAGCCCTGCTTAAGAATGTAAAAGAGACTGATGTTGCAGAATACATTTCTGAGACAAGGGTTAAGGACGCTGAACGAATCTATTATTTAACCGATAATACGGCGGCGGAGCGGCAAGCAATCATAGAAAGCTTGAACGGGATGTTGACGATACCGATGGCATTAAAAGATATATATCCTCTCCTTTATGAGTATCTTCAAGACTTCTCTTTTACCGGCAATAAAGGCAAATTGCTAACTGATTATTTCGCCGGATATAAGCGCTTGAAACTGACGAATAGACTCACACCTGAATTTTACGAACACATTCTTAATTTGGCCGTTGATGGAAGCCGTCCGTATAATAGCCTAAAAACACGTGGTGAGATTCTTGACAGTCTTGATAAAGAAAATGCAACATTATACTGGATTGACGCACTTGGCGCAGAATATCTCGGCTTCATTCAAAGCCGTGCAAATTTTCTTGGATTGAAGATAACGGTTCACGTAGTTCGTGCTAATCTCCCGACCATTACAAGCATGAACAGTGATTTTTATGAGGCTTGGATCGGAGATAAAGCAAAGACACAAGTTTTGGATAAAATTAAGCACGAGGGGGAACAGGACTTTAACTATCAAACGATAAAAACACCAGTTCACCTTGCTGAAGAATTAAATATTATTGATCGTGCCTTGGAGTGGGCAAAAATAAAACTCACAGGGAAAAATACTGAAAAGGTGATAATTGTATCCGACCACGGGGCAAGCCGTCTTGCAGTTATTAACGAGCAGGAATGCAAATGGGAAATGGCATCAAAAGGCAAACATTCCGGGCGGTGTTGTCCTTGTGCTGAAGCAGATGTTAAGTCTGAATACGCCACTCAAGATAACGGCTATTGGGTTCTTGCAAATTATGACCGTTTCAAGGGCGGTCGCAAGGCTAGTGTTGAAGTTCATGGAGGAGCTACTCTAGAAGAGGTTGTTATCCCGATTATCGAAATAACGTTGTTTGACAGTAAGATTGAGGTAACCAATACAACACCATTGACCACCGCAAGTTTCAAAAAGAATGCCGAAATTGTGCTGTTTAGCAAGAATGCACTAAAATCAGTATTCGTTAGAGTTAATGGCAAACAATATTCATCTGAAGCAGTTGGTAATAACAAACATAAAATAGGATTCCCTGATATTAAGCGAGCAGGGAAATATACAGCAGACGTATTTGAGGGTGATAATTTAATTGGCCAGGTGGCGTTTGAGGTCCAAAGCGAAAGTGGAAAGACGAAAGATTCTGACTGGTTTTAGTGGAGGTATACATCCAGTATGATAGATAAGCTAAAAAAATGTTTTGATGAGATGGTCGTCTACAAGGATCTAAAGAAAAGCAACTTTTTCTCTGCTTTAAGCCTTCCTTCCTTTATGCGTGATTGGCTACTTCGCCGATTTGAGAATGAGTCAGGCGTGTTCAATGAAGATGAATTGGTGGACTTTGTTCGTGAATTCATACCTCGCAAGGAAGACTGGACAGCGATAAAGAACCGCATCATTAAGGAAAACGAGCGCGTAAAATTTCTCGCAAAGATTTCTGTGGATATTGACATTCGCACAGGGGAAGTCTCATTTGCCTTACCGGATTTCGGTTTGACGGCAAAACAGACCATCATTGAAGATTTTGTTTGGGATTCTTGTAAACAGGAACTTGTCAAAGGTCGAGAGACATGGGGAATGCTTGAGCTCGGTTATAGGCCGCCGGATGACAGTGTTACACCTAAGTTGCAAGGTAAAATTCGTCTTATCAGTTTTAAGAATTTTTGTCCTTATTCAATTGAGATCGATTATTATAAGGATGTTCGTAACGAATTCACAACAGCCGAGTGGATCGATATAATACTTGGAGCAGTAGATTATAACGCAAGCGGTTATAAAAGCGAAGAAGAAAAGCTGACGATGCTGACGCGTCTCTTGCCATTTATGGAAAAGCGTCTAAATCTAATCGAACTTGCACCAAAAGGGACAGGCAAATCATACCTCTTCGGTCGTGTGAGCCGCTTTGGGTGGCTTTCGAGCGGTGGTGTCATGAGTCGCGCCAAGATGTTTTACGATATCTCCAAGCGGACTGAAGGGCTAGTGTCGGGGAATGATTTCATTACCCTTGATGAAGTCCAGACCATATCCTTCACGGATGTAGATGAAATGAGAGCTGCGTTAAAAGGCTACCTCGAATCCGGCATATATACTGTGGGTAATTATGAAGGTGTGGCAGATGCGGGTGTCATTCTTTGTGGCAATATATCCAAAGAGGTAATGGACAATGACGGCACAACAAATATGTTCAACGAGCTCCCATCCGTATTCCATGAATCTGCATTGATAGAGCGTTTTCATGGTTTTATTAAGGGCTGGCACATTCCACGCATGCATGACGACTTGAAAATATCCGGTTGGGCACTTAATTCAGAGTATTTCTGCTCTATACTGCATGAACTGCGGAGTGACACCATCTATCGTGCCGTAGTTGACAAGTTAGTAAACGTGCCCGAAGCGGCAGATACCCGAGACACAGAAGCGATTAAGCGAATTGCTACCGCCTATTTGAAATTGTTGTTTCCGAACGTACGAAAGGTGGAAGACATATCTGCCCGCGATTTTAACCGCTACTGTTTGCGACGCGCCTGTACAATGCGGGCTACTATTAAAATTCAGTTAGGAATACTTGACTCCGAATATCGCGGAAAAGACATACCACAGCTCACAGTTGCCGAGGTAAACTGCAATGAAGCAAATTGAATATGTGAATTGCTTCTCCTGTGGTAAAAAGCAGCTATCCAAAGATGAAGTTGCGCTGAATAAAAAAATGATTGGACGAGAAATAAAACAATTCTATTGTCTGAAGTGCTTCGCTGAATATTTCGATGTTACCACCGAAGAACTGCTGATTAAGATCCAAGAGTTTAAGGAGCAAGGCTGTGCATTGTTTTGAAAGTGGCGACACTTTAATTTATGCAGATAATGCCGCTACTACGAAGATATCGGACAACGCCTTAAAACAAATGCTCCCTTTTCTTCAGAAGCAATATGGCAATCCTTCAAGCCAGTATTCATTGGGAGTAAAAGCAAAACGTGCTATTGAAGAAGCCCGTCAACGGGTTTCTATGGCCTTAGGAGCATTACCTTCTGAAATTATATTTACCTCAGGAGGCTCTGAGAGCAATAGTTGGGTGCTGTCTTCTGTGACGAATGGTCATGTTATTACTTCTTCAATCGAGCATCACTCTGTGCTTAATGCTTGCCATGCTCTTGAGCATAAGGGAATAGAAGTGACTTACCTGCCTGTTGACAGCAAGGGCCGCGTTTCATTAGACAGATTAAAAGAAGCCATCCGCTCCGAAACTAAACTTGTTTCTATAATGCTCGCAAACAATGAAATCGGGACAATTCAACCAATAGCTAAAATAGGAGAATATCTGCATGAACGCAATATTCTTTTTCATACTGATGCAGTTCAGGCAGTTGGTCACATACCGGTTCATGTTAAACAACTTAGTGTAGATTTCTTAACTGCTTCCAGCCATAAATTTAATGGAGCAAAGGGCACGGGTATTCTCTACAAGCGCAATGGCGTTTTATTACCACCTCTAATATTTGGAGGGGCGCAGGAAGAGGGTACGCGCGCTGGAACTGAGAATGTTGCGGGTATTGTAGCAGCTGGATATGCGATCAATGAAAGCGTCGCTAATATGACCGCAATGGCAGATAAACTATTGGTGATGATTCAAAAAACCATATCGGGGATACGTTCTAAAATTCCCAATTTTATCGTTAACGGTGATGAGAATAATCGTTTGCCCGGGATTGTCAATATTGTCTTTGATGGTGTCGCAGGTGATTCGCTAATGCATTTACTGGACTTAAAGGGAATATGCGTGTCTACGAGTTCTGCTTGCGTATCAGGAAAGGACCAACCATCACATGTACTAATGGCGTTGGGGTTAACCGAACAGCAAGCGAAATCTGCTATTAGAATATCATATGGCAGGTATAACAATCTTGATGAAGTGGAAACTATTGTGGCGAATATTTGCCATGCTTACGACAAAATCATAGCTGCAAAGCAATATTGAATGAATGGGAATTCTGTTATCACGCTGTTTAGGCTGCAAAGGAGCAACCCCATACAATTCTTTAATTTTTACAGATGAATAAAAGAAGTATAACGGTAACATCAGGAGTTTTTGATTATGAAACCGTTAACAATTCATCAAGCACCAATTTGCATTCACACATTTTCCGGAATCGCTTTTGATTTGCTGAATCCACAGCCTGAAATGATCCTTTTGGAGGACATCATACATTCTCTTTCCCTCATTAACCGTTTCAACGGCGCTGCCAAATATCCATACAGCGTCGCGCAGCATTCGCTCTATGTCGCAGGCTTGCTGCCAGATGAACTCAAACTTCACGGTCTTTTGCATGATGCTCCGGAGGCGTATGTCGGAGATATGGTCAGTCCTCTTAAAAAAATCATGTCCCAATACAAAGAAGTCGAAGCAAATATTTCCAGAGTTGTGGCGAATGTGTTTGGTTTATCCTATCCGGCACCGCTGGAGGTAAAAAAGGCCGACTTGGCCGTTCTGTCCGCCGAACGGGAGCAGGTTCTGAATCCTTCCTATGGGCCCTGGTATAAAGATTTTCCGCTTCCTGCCGACATTCACATAGAGGAAATG
>JAGVVH010000140.1 GCA_019135895.1 Bacteroidota bacterium
AACCCGCATAATGCGGTAGTCCCCTAAAGGGAATGGGAAGTAGGTGGCGTTAATCTTCTTAAATCTTATCCATACCCCACATGGTATAGATACGTTGTTAATCGCTTTAATAAACTCTTCTCCCACCTTGTGAGAGTGATGAGAATTAGATAGATTTTTCATAATCTCCCTACGTTCGCCAACCAGCTGACAGGTGTATCGGGTTACCTTGGATAATGTTTTTGTCGTTTACATACCGCTGGTTGCATGCAAACGTTTGTCATATTAACTACACGTTAACAAATCCTAATATCTTACCTATCAACGTGTTAGTCTAATTTCTACGGCCTATGAAACACCAAATATCCACAAGGCCGTATCGCACGGATTTCCTTAATTTTAGATAACTCTTAACGTTTAGGGTTCGCGGGGTTACGGGACACCTAAACGCTTAGACGTTTAGACGTTTAGAGGTTTAGACGTTCAGGGGCTCGCGGGTTATACTCTTATCGTACAACCATGGAAATCACCTTTCTTAATTTCCTTATGGAAGAATCCTAAGGTGCCAGTCGTTCCATCAGGCGACTTATAAATTCTTTTAATAATCAGTTTCCCTGTTTCTTTGTCTGCGGTTTTGTAAAAATCTACAAACGTTAGGTTTAATATTGTTATATTCATAACTGAATCCCTTGAGCCCTCCTTTAAGGACAAAATGTTAATCGTATTAATAGGGATATATAATACGACTTAATATAAATTTAATTGTATTTTACACGGCAAACCTTATAGGGAACACGCCGTGTCCTCAATATCTTGGAATGTTTGAGTTGTGTTTTTAAGAGTTGGGACTAAAAGGTATAACCATCTTTTAGCTTGTTGCTAATTTCATCGACCACCGCTTCGTGCATTTCATTTGCTTTGTCGTCGGCATCGAGTTCAGAGATAGCCCACGGGCTTTCAAATCCTATCTCCATCGACACATCGGCATCATGGTACCTAGTGTCATTGTATTTGGAGTGGAACGCCATAGTTTCATAATAGCGGCCAACTCCTATTTTCTCGAATTTTCCATTGATTTCCATTAGTCCCACAGTGGAGACTACGATTTTAATGTCCTTATAGGACAGTAAGGTGTTTCTTCTGAAGTAGCAACTTGCCGCTCCAATAAAATGCCCTGCCCACCCTCTTTCAGTTCTAATAACACCGCTACTGTTGCTAACAGCACCTATACCCAATTTGGCGGTTTCGTTGTTTTTTATAGTAGATATTTCTACTACATTTTTGTTAGTTTGTTTTTTCATAATACTTCCCCTTGCCCTCCTTTAAGGACTAATGTTAACTATGATATTAGGGGATTAATCATAGCTTTAATATATTTTATTTTAAATTGTTACTAATTAAAAGTACTGATGCTAACCAGTTATAAGCCATTTTAGTGCTCCACTCCGTTGATAGTCAGTAGATTTTCCCAACCACAACCAACGTCATAACCTAAATCATAGGCTTTCTTTACGGTTAGTGCTATTAATTCAATATCTTTAGTCGGTTCTTTTGGCATTTCTTTATAATCCCACCATTCAGAACCATCGTATTCACCTCTTTCAAGCCACCAGTTTTCACCGACGACTAATAAATCTTGTGCAACTTGAGGTGATCCATATCCACTATCATACTCAACGTCAGCATTTCGTTTGAAATCTTCCCACGTTGTTTTGTGGGTTATAGTTCCAACCCATTTTACATCAGTTTCTTTTTTATTATTCCTCTCTAATATTTCAAGAGTTTCTTTTAATAAATTTTTCATAATACAAACCCTAGCCCTCCTTTAAGGCCAAATGTTAATCGTATTAATAGGGTTATATAATACGACATAATATAAATTTAATATGGAAAGATATAGTCGTGAATGCAAACATTTAAAGAATATAAAACTCCAAATAGTTTCTCTATCTCACATCTTGCCTCCCAATCATCTCCATAATTAATTTCGTTTATTACTACGGATTGATTTAATTCTTTTGCCCTTTCCCACATGAAAAAAGCAGTTTCTGGATCTCGTGCTATACAAAAAACGGATCCGTTACTTTTAATGAATTTTACTTCTACCATAATTAAAAATTTTTGCTAACAGGGTATATAAGCTATACCCTGTTAAGGTTATTGTTTAATTTTAATATGGGTACGGCTGATATACCCAATACGTTTTTATTTTATTATCGGTTAGACATAAAAGCCGAACCTACGCTTAGCCCATCGGAAGCTGGAAGTGTTATAATGCGTGCGTGCTTAGCTGCGCCATCTCTAACGTATTTAATTTCTTTTATCCAAAAAACAGATTTTAATCTGTCTTTGTATCGAAATTTTGTATTGAGAATACGGACAATCGCATAAGAATCTAATGCGATAGAATTAAATGAGAGCCTACTTTCCTCTGTTGTTGGGTAAAGAGACCCAACAATAACTCCTTTAAGACCTAATCTATAATAGGTCTCGCCCTTATCATTACTAAACTTTAATACTTTTAGATAAACTTTATCTTCTTTTGAGGCATTATATGCCTTATTAAAAACATAGACAAAGTCTGCCTTATCAATGTAGAGTTTAAAACTAACATTGTTAACGCTTTTTTTTACAATTGTTTCATTGTTTTTTGAACTTTTTTTCATAGCTGAATCCCTAAGCCCCCCTTGTGGGACCAAATGTTAATCATCACCAACCGGGATCTTTGGTGATGAAATAATATAAATTAATACACTTTTAATTGTTGCCCATTACCTCCATGAGAAGGTATGGAATAATGAAAGAGCAGTTTAAAGACTTGCTCAGGTCGTAGAATTAATCTAGATCCTCAATGAAAGCGGCGAGAAACCGCTCTATGAAGTCATAATTATTAAACACGGCTAATTCATAGCCATTTAAATGAGCTTTGTTTTCTAACTCATTTAAAATTGTAAATTCACTTTTTCCCGCCATATTGGCGTAAGAAAGTGAATCATGGAACAATCTATTATATTCCTTTGTCAAGGAATTATAATAGTTGGAATCCTCATCTAAAGTGAGGATGCCTTCTGCCGATACACCTTCCTCGTTGGCAACAACGAAGTAAATGTCTCTTAATCCGTTTTCATAAATCATAATAGAATCCCTAAGCCCTCCTTTAAGGACAAAATGTTAATCATTACCAAACGGGATCTTTGGTAATGACATAAATATAAATTAACACCCTTTAGTTGGTTATCCAGCACCGCCACGTGGAGGCAGGGTAGGTGCCAAAGCAGTTTAACGACTTGCTCAGGTCGTAGGATTACCAATCTTCATCATCATCATCATCGTCATATTCAAGTTCTCCAATGGCAGCATCCAGAGAATAAGCAAATGTATCAGAGTTATTGTACCGATATCCATCGGCTTGCCTTCTGTATTCCTGAACATAATCAGAAATACTCATACCAGAGCAATGCCCAAAAGGAACAATACTCATATAATTATCAGCATCATATTCTTTCATTTTATGAAATAATGTTTCAATTAGTACCATTTCCGAAAAATCGGAATGGCTGATAATAGGAGGATATTCTCCAGTTACTATTAAGTAAGTGGGCTCCAACCCACTTCCCTCCGTAGCCATTCTATAAGCGAATTCTGTGCATTGGTAAAAAGTACGGATGTCGTTAATGGTAATATTAATATTATAAGCAGATAACATTAATAGGTCTTGGGTTACCCCAAAACCCCAAAATTCAGAATCAATAGATAAATCAATTTGGGTTAACATTGCATCAAACTCCTCTTTGGAGAATAGGGGGCACCCAGTATATCGAGCAGTTCTATGCTCTAATTGAGCATAAGCACCCAACTCCTTTAGGGAATTGAAGTTCTTGATTATTTTTTTATTATTTTTTAAATTCAGGATTTTTACCTGAATGATTTCATTGTCATTAATAAATGAGTTATCTAGACCTGTAAATTCCAGGTCAATAATTCCTATATTATTTTTCATCTTAATTGATATTCCCACACGAGAGCGAACATCTACGCTTTAATATAAATTAATAATACAATTTAGTGGCTGGATAGGAATCGAACCCATCTTATAACCATTCAGCCACAATTACTTATTTCCAAGTTTTGAAACTTGGTTTGTTACATAAGTAGATATCCAAAAATTCATCATATAAAAATATGATGTAATCACAGCCATCAATTAAGGCTGTGGTGTTAAATTTCCACATAAATTTAAATGTGGAAAAAACAATAGCTATAGGAATAACTATTGTTATGCAAAGAATTGCAAAGCTCAACATAATAAAACAAATTACTATATACTTAAGTATATAGATAATAAGATTAACGAAAAACTTAAAAATATAAAACATAATACAATCCCTTGCCCCTCCTTGTGGGACTAATGTTAATTATGGCACTCGGGATAATACCATAATATAAATATAAATTAATAATACCCTTTAGTTGGTTATCCAGCACCGCCACGTGGAGGCAGGGAATGGTGCCAAAGCAGTTTAACGACTTGCTCAGGTCGTAGAATTAATCTATGAAAGAGGAGTCAATCTCTTCTTCATAGAAGAGGACATTGGGATTATTCTCAACCGCCTCCGCAACGGTGATGTAATAGGTATTAAATAGTTCATTGTATTCATCAACGTCGAATTTATGATAAATAGGTTTTTCATTACAGGAGTCATGATTCATTAACCTCCAAAAGTATGTGGGGTTAGCAGAAAAAGAAACATACGGCAAACCACCCACAAATCGTCCGTTAGATTCCTTATGCAGATCTTTAATCTGCTTTTTGAAATCTTGAATAACATCTCTGTTATATGCAGATTTAAAGGAAATTTCAGAAAAAACTTTATCTCCTTTTATTAGGCGAATAATAAATTGTCTTTCTGTGAATTGTCTGTTTTCGTGCGTTATTGGGACAACAGAAAGGAATGGGAAATCGCTTAGATAAGCGTCATCAGCCAATTCAACAACTTTTTCAAATTTTTTGTACTGCCTAAGCAGTGGCAGCCAATCGTAAGAATAACGTAAATAACCAATAGTTTCCAAATAATCCATAGTTTTCATAGTACAATCCCTAAGCCCCCCTTGTGGGACCAAATGTTAATCATCACCAAACGGGATCTTTAGTGATGATATAAATATAAATACCTACTCTATTAATAGGGTTTTCGGCATTCCCCTGTGCTGGCTGGACAGGAATCGAACCTATCTATAACCATTCAGCCAAATAAGTTATAACAATAGTTCTTTCATATAATAACATTATAATAATATTATATACAAAGAACAAGACAAGACCTCAGACATTGCACGAGGTGTGTCTCTGTGTCTCATTGTCTTGTACAAGAACAACACAACACATACCATTGTAGTATAAAATATATATTAATTATATAATATACAGCGGCCAGAAAAACTTGCCATACAATAGTAGTGGGGGGGCATTTCCCCATTTGGTGGGCTGCATCTCAACGCTGAATATAACCTATAAGCATTTATTGAATTTTGCTATAAGCATTTATTGAATTTTGCTATAAGCATTTATTGAATAAATATTAATAAATTTAAGGAACTATTGAAAAATAAAAAAAAGTATTATCTTTGCTTTAAAAAAAGGGAGGTAAATATGTCATACAAGGATAAGAAGAATATAGAAATAGAGAATGAGTTAAGTGTAGAATTAGGCTTAGATTTATATACTATACGAGCTGTTTTGGGGGAATATTTTGGACAGATGAAGGATTATGAGCGAGGGATGTGTATAGGATTAAATCAGGAGCGTAGGGGATTTTGGTTAATAGGCTTAGGACAATTATGTGAGCAATATAGGGAGTTTCATGAATTAAATAAGGGGGGGGTAATAGAAGATGCTATTAGTTAAAGAAGAGAATGGGGGTTTAAAGGCGAGTGAATATACATTAAGTAGTGTATATTGGGATAAGAAGTATAAGGAGCTTGGTCTAAAGTATTTATTGTGGGTAGAGTATAACAGCAGTATATTGAGTTGGAATGTATATAGGGGCTATTTAGAGGATCGTTGTCTTCGTATAAACAATGATTTGGGGGTATCCTTTAAGATAGAGGATGAGAGTGAGAGTATAGAGCGATATAAGGAGTTAGAGCGTGGGCGCAGTATGTTGATAAGTAGTTATGAGAATATATTGAAGAGTAAGCATACGTTAGAGCATTTCATTTCTAATGATATGGATTTAACGAGGGAGACGAAGAGTGGGAGTCCGTTGTATAAGCCGAAGGATGTAACGAGTGCCTTATTAGAATTAGAGAAGATAAGTGATATGCTTTTACGTATTTGGAAGAAGATAGAGGTAGAGTTTGATGAGAGTAGCAAGCGATTAGAGAAGGGAGATTTGAATGAGTTTACGGATTAATTATAGATAGGAAATAGAAATAATAATAGATATGTTATTTAAAGAGGAAGATGTAAGAGGTATTTTAGCTTCTCGAATTAATTTTGAAGAATATGGATATTACTGTAATTATAATTTAGGGAGTTCAGATTGGATAAAATTTTGGAAGGAGGAGCGGTCGCGATGTTTGAATGGTTATGGGTATAATGGGTTACGAGTAACGGGAGATTATTATTTTTATTTAAACTACTGTCGTTTAACTCGAGCGATATTAGATTCTAATGGTGAGTATATAGAGAGTGGTGAGGGGTTTGCTGATTTCAGGGATAGTGATTATGAGTTTTACTGGCATAGGGAGATACAGCGATATGGGATGGAGAAGACGTTAGAGCGACATGGATTAAATAGTGAGGATGATATAGGGCTGTATTTAGAGATGATGGAAGAGTGTAAAAAAGGGGGATTGAATATGGAGGTAGGAAAGGCGAGACAGACTGGCTGGAGTTATAAGATGGCAGGTATAGCGGCTAATAATTATTACCATAGGAGAAATAGTAGAACGGTGTTTATGGGATTTGACGATACGTATATCTTATTATTGTTTGAGAAGTTCAGGGTAATGAAGAGTTTTGTAGATGCAAATACGCCGTGGAATCATAGGAATGATTTTAAGAATAGGTGGAGTGATTATTATATAAGAGCGAGTAAGAAGGTTTATCATAATAATGGCAGTGTAACAGAGGGTGGATATAAGAGTGAGGTAGTAGGTGTAACGTTTGGAGGTGATTATATAAATGCGGCCAGAGGATTGACGTTTTATGATGGTATCATAGATGAGAGTGGGGCTTTTGGATTACCGGGTAATTTAATTTCGGTATGTACTATATTGGATAATAGTTTAAGAGCGGGTAAGTATAAGACGGGGATGTTAACGATATTAGGTACGTCTGGGGATTTAACGAAGAGTAGTTATGATTTATCTACTATTCATGCATCTCCATTAACGTATGGTTTTATGGGTGTCTATGATAAGTGGAATCCAAATAATGAGGGAAAGATAGAAGGCTTATTTTTCCCGCGACATTGGGGTTGGTTGGGATTTTATGATAAAGCGGGTAATAGTGATTTGGCTGCGGCAATGGAATATGAGCTGTCAATAAGGGAAAAGATGAAGAAAAATGGTGCAAGTGCCACATTGTTGAGGAAGAGGATGCAAGAAGACCCATTAAATAGTGCAGAGGCATTTGGAGTAGTTGGGGATAATATGTTTCCTACTATAGGTATAAGCAATAGATTACAGATATTAAATAAGGATAAGCTCCATGAGAAGCGAGGCAATGCAGTAACGTTATATCGGGGGAATGGTAATGTTAATGTAAGATTGTTACCGGACTTTAATAATTGTATTATGGGGCTATATGATAACCATGATAATATAAATGGTGAGGTTATTATATATGAGATGCCTAATCAATTATTAGGTCGTAATTATTATAAGATAGGTTATGACCCTGTACGACAGAGCAAGGGCTCTTCGTTAGCAAGTATATTAGTATTTAAGCCACAAAGTACAGAGGTTTATGATGGGGATAAGATAGTAGCGGAGTTTATTGGTAGGAGAGAGGATTTAGATGATATAGATGAGATTTTTGGTATGCTATGCGATTTGTATAATAGCGAGGGAATGTATGAGAATGAATGTCCCGGCACGTTAGCGTACTTTACAAAGATAGGAAGATTAGATATATTAGCAAGTCAGCCTGATGATGTAATAGGTAGGAGTATAAAGAATAGTAAAGTTAAGCGTATTTATGGGTGTCATATACCTAGTAAACTGAAAGAAAGTGGAGTAAGATATATAAATAATTGGTTACGCAGAGAATGGGGATTTGATGAAGAAGGTGTAGCTATTTATAATTATGATAGATTATTAAGCAAGAGGTTAGCAGAGGAATTGTGTTCTTTTGATATGAACAAGGGTAACTTTGACCATGTTTCCGCATTGATTATGGTAATGATACAATTAGAGAACTCTGATATCTTAGATGCAAGAAGAGATAGAAGTAATTCTAGTAATGAAGATATTAAAAAAAGTATAAATGTGTTAAAAAAATTATATGCTAATTACAGATAAAAGATTATATTTGCAAAAAATAAAATAAAATGGTAAAGAAGAAATTTATAAGGAAAATGAGCCACGCTGAGTTGGCATCAACAGAGACAGAGTTAAATATGCTAAAGATTGAAATAGATGGTTTAATAGAAAAAGTTGGCATATTACATCATAAGCGAAAGATGTTATTATCTGTATTACGAGAATATAACTGGATAACTTACGACCAAGAACGAGAAGATATAGAACAAAGTCTTGACCGTAGAATAGAAGAAGTAAAAGATAAAAAGGGTGTTCTTAATGAAGCATTCCAGGCAAGAGTAGATAGTAGTAATATTGGAACGTCAAGTAATGTATTTGAACAAATAGTAGAAGATTATAAATTAAGACCTTTGCTTAATTTAGTAAATGGTATGTATGATGAAACAGATCCTGTTGTATTAAGAATGAAGAAGATTTATAAGTTTTTGAAATACAATAGAAAAGAAATAGAAAAAGTATATAAAAAAATATCAGCTCCAGAATTGTCTAAACAGGAAGAGTTTAAGATAGTAGCAAAACAATTAAAATACTGGATTAACTTAGATAGGGGTACTGAGAAAAGAATTTTGGAATTTGATATTATAGATATCCCAACGGGTGAAATATAACCGAGTAATATAAACACAAATTAAAATGAAAACCAAATCCCCTACTTCAAACATGTCAGGCCCGAGCAGTAATAGTATTTATACTAAGACTATGCTGACAGCAGCTGAGAAAAGAGCAAATGATTTTGAATGGTATAAAAATAATATAAATTTTCTTATATCATGTAAAAGTAATTATCATACGGTAGTATTTGATGAAAATAAAAAACCATTACGCAGGTATAACAAGATGAAGGTTAATTATGACTTATGTGATAATATTCTTAATCTTGATGACTTTGCTAATGTGGTAAAGCCTTATGGTATAGATATGGGTATGATGCCCGTTAATTTTGAAAACTATGATATTATAAGTAGTAAAGTAAATACGTTAAGAGGATTACAAAAACGTTATCCATTTAAGTATGTTATCCGTGCTACAAATACAGAAGCAACCACAAGACGCCTTGAGAAAGAAAATGAATTGATGAAAGAAAGTCTTGAAAGTATCATTATGGGGGAAATTGATCAGCAGCTTCAAGCACAAGTACAACTATTGGTACAACAGCAAGGTGGTAAACTTAGTAGAGAACAACAAGAAGCTATTTTACAACAGGTGGCACAAGCCCGTGAAGTGATGACCCCTAAAGAAATAGCGTTGTATATGGAACGAGATTATAAGGATCCGGCTGAAATTGCAATGAATCATTTATTGGAATACTATAAAAAGAAACTAAATATATATAAACTTGTAAATGATTGTTTTGATGACTATATAAAAGTCGGTCGTGCAATTCTCTATAAGGGTATTTTTAATAATGAACCATCTCTTCTTCCAATAAAGCCAATGCGTTTTTATTATGAACTTAATGATACAAGTAATTTTATTGAAGACGGTGAATGGTGTATAGCTGAATATCGTATGTCAACAACGATGATAGCTTCTTTATTTGGAGATGATTTGAAACAAGAAGACTTAAAAGAATTAACAGAATATGGAGATAAGTATAACACAGAATTAAATTATATTCAAAATCCATTATACTATGCGGAATTTGAAGAAGAAGACGATGATGCTGTTAATGATAAACTATCCGTATATCATGGATGTTGGAGGGGATTAAGGAAAGTGGGCTTTGCTAAAATAACCGATATGATGAGTGGAGAAACACAAGTCATAATGGTTGATGATAGTTATAAATCTGAGGTCTTAGGTCCTATGCAAATTGAAGTTGAATGGAGATGGATTCCAGAGATATATGAAACGTGGAAGGTTGGAGATAAGTATTTCCGTATGCGACCTGTTGAAGGACAGTTTAAAGATATTGATTCTATTTATGATGTTAAACTTCCATATATTGGAGTTGTGCAAAATAGTAATAGTAATCGTATTGTATCTGTTGTAGATAGAATAAAGCCATATCAGTATATGCTTGATATATTAATGTTTAGAATTAATATTGCACTTAGTAATGATAAAGGAACTAAACTGTTACTTAATTCACAAGTGATGGTTAAGGACGATGCAGAAACACCGGAAGAGTGGCTGGCAACATTTAATTCAACTGGCATTGGCCTAATAAATCCTAATGATTATGACGGTGCTGGTGCTAATGATTTAGCAAGTGTAGCAAAAGTTCTTAATATGAATGGCACACCAGATATGGGTGGATATTTAAGAATAGTAGACTATTTAAAAGAAATGGCAAGAGAAGCTTCTAATATACCACGTCAATTAGAGGGGCAAATGTTTGAGAGAGATGGAGCCGCAGTAACATCACAAGCAATACAACAAAGTTCAGTTGCTTTATATAGTATGTTTGAACTCTTTAATCAGTTTAAAACAAATATTATAAAATATCTTATTGAAGATATTAAGATTTGTTATAGAAGTATATCTGAAGTAACTAAGAGTTATATGACTGATGATATGGATGAAGTTTATTTTACTGTTAATGGAGAATTATTAGATAATGCTACTTATGGCTTATTTGTAGAAGATGCAAGTATGTCCGAAGATATAAGGTCTAGTCTATATCAACTTATTCATGCATCATTACAAAATCAAACTATTGAATTTAGCCGTGCTATAGATTTGCTTGAACAAAATAATATAACTGAAGCTAAGGAATTGCTTGCACAGGCTGAAGCAGAAAGAAGAAAAAGAGAAGATGCCATAAGACAAGAGGGTTTCCAACAACAGCAACAGTTATTGCAAATGGAAATGGAAGCTAAACAGAAAGAGCATGAAATGAAATTAAAAGAGATTCTTTTAAAAGAAGAAGAAAGAAGAAAAACTGAATTGGCTAAACAGGCATATCTTGGTGCAAGTTATAATCCAGAAGCTGATACTAACCCACAAAATAACATTAACGATTATTTTGAAAGAGCTACTATGGAATCTAATAGAGATTATGAGGCTGAAAGAAAAGAACGTGCTCGTAAACAAGAAGAAATTAATCAGTATCGACAACAGCAAATAGAAAATGAATCTACTCGCAGGGAAGATGCTGAAGAATAATAAAACTTAACTAATAAATTATGGAATTGGTTAATATGATAGAAACGTCTGATTACTTTGCAAATCCAGATAACTGGAAATTAAAATCTGAATTAGAATTAATAGGTGACGAGGATGTTGATTCAAAAAATAAAATTGAACATTTAATATTATCAATGACATTAGATAGTAGAGTTAATTACGATTAAACACAGATAGGTTATTAGGACTACTTATATTGTAGTCCTATAGACACCTATCATTAAAAAAATAAAACCATGAAAACAGTATTAGAATTTATTAAAACAAACATTAAATTAATCGGATGGATTATTTTAATTTTATCAGTATTATTTCTTGTGATGTCTACTTGTAGTAGCTGTAAGTCATACAATGCTCTCAAGCTC
>JAGVVH010000352.1 GCA_019135895.1 Bacteroidota bacterium
ATTCCGTTTTTTGAAAGCCAGGAAGAAAATAACACGGCATTACGTGGTACCTTCTGAAGGATTAGTTTAATTTTTGTTGCCATAGCGGTAATAATTACCGCAAATATACATTAATATAAACAAACGGTGATATAATGACTTTGTAAATCAAACAGACTTAAATTCGTACGATTTTTGTAAAAGTTAGGCCAACTCCAGTGGAGTTTACATGATGTTGTGCAAGTTGATGTTAAAATTACACTTTATCTGCCAATGGTATAACGAAACGTTATACCATCTCCCTACTGCCAATCGACTCTATCCACTAAATTATTAAACTCAATTTTCATTTACACAAATCCCGGACAGCCTACTAATTATTTGAATAAATTCAAAATCCCTTTTGATAGTGATTTCTCTCCAAATACTCCAAGCAATCTTGTTAACTCATTTTCAAATTCACATGAAGAATCTGAAGCGCCACTAATTGCATGTGCTATTTCATGTAATAAAACAGCTATAAACCTTTGACGATTAGAAAGAACACTGCGCTTAATAATAATTCTTTTTTCAAGACCCTGAAATAAACCTTCTGCTGGAGAAAATGAATATGCGTCTCTTTGCATGGTTTCAGATATTAAAACTTGATTTACGTTATTCGGTTTACCTCCAATTATTGAATAAATTTTTTCAATGAGTTGATAGTTATTTAATTCATTATATGAGAGTTGTGTTGGTGTAATAAAGCTAAATTCAAAGTTTTGATTTCTTTGTTCAATATAATGATCAAAATCTCTTACAGTATTTCCAGTTTCAACTTCAATCTCTTCAGCTTTCTCCTTGATTTCATCTGGAACGATAATAAAATGTTGACCAGATTCTTTTATACTAGACAATATTTCTGGATTATTTTCAACTTCAGCTTCAGATATAAGAGTAGTATTATTAGTAACGGTACCATGTACTTTTTCTTTGAGGTTTTCTGGAATTACAAATAATTTATGACCTGTTTCTTTTGCCTCTTCGATAATATTTGATGATTTTTCAATATCATTTGAGGTGACAAAAACAACCCTTTCAATTTTACTATATATTTTTGTAGCATGTTCTTGAACATCGATCCAATTTAATTCATCATGCTTATTACCTGTTGCATAATTACCTAAATCGGAAATTAATAAATTTGCAACTTCCCAAGAGTTGCATGAAAGAAGAATGGATTTTACTCTTTCTGTATATGCACTTCTTCCAACATTCGTTCTTTCCCTATTTAAGGCTTTTTTAATTGAAGAATTGATACTAGTAATATTATAGCTGAATAAAAAATTATCCTCAGTGGAAACTTTAACTCCATTAATATAAATATTCGCACGATTTGAATCCTTTTGAAGAACCATTCCGTACTGTGTTTTTTCAATCTCTCTCTCATGAGAAAATACAAGAAACATTTCTTTTGCTTTGTCAATATCTGAGTCATTAATATTGGATAGGACAAATTCAGTACCGACAAATGCTGTATTTTGTGGTGGACTAATAAATATATGTAAAGTCGTTATTTCGTCAAAACCTTCTTTTGTGGACTTTCCAATAGTAAATTCACCATGTTTTGAAATAATTTTTACGTCAACATCTTTCCTGTCAAAAGTAGCCAATGCATCTTTCAGACCAATTCCAAATTTACCAATTACCCCCTCCCGGTTTAGTTTTTCCTTATTCTCGTTTTGAGTAAAATGTTCATAAGTAATACCACGTCCATAGTCTCTAATGTGCCATTCATTATCTTCGTTAAATATTTTAATTTCTTGAGAATTGGATATAATTTGCTCATCTAGCGCATTGGCAATAATTTCACGAATTGCATGATGTATATCCCAATTCTCTAGTATCTTTTCAATATTTAAATCAAATTTTTTCATATATTTTATTTCACTAGTACATTCTAACATTTAAAAGTTCAATATAGCATAGAGTTGTATTATACCCATCCTCTCAGTAAGTCTGCCTCTAAATTAATCATTATTACGCAATTCCGGGATTAGTAACTCTGCAATCTTTAGCTTGAAAGGCCAGCAAAACAGCAAGAAATACATCTTTCAGTCGGTTTGACTTTGATTTCAGAAAACGAATTATTATAAGATATCTCAACAAAATCTTGCATAAAGCTGAGGTTTAAGCCGTGGCATCGGTCATTCTTTTTCCGCTCCGTAATGGCTTCTTGCCAATGTTACAGTGTAACACTCATACTCATTGGTCATTTAAATCCAGGTGTATATGTTCTTTTTTCTTTTGTCATAATTACGAAATGAACTATTACTCAATTGTTTTATAATGTTTTCCCGTTACTCAGGGGGCAAGTACACCTGTCAACTCCAGCGCTATCATTTCTGCTTGTTTCAGGACGGTGTCGGTGGC
>JAGVVH010000256.1 GCA_019135895.1 Bacteroidota bacterium
TGGATCGTATCCTTTCAATGTGGGCACATATTGCTGATAAGGCGTTTCAGCCAGCATTGGCAATGGAACATTCAGAACATTCATTGCAGAATGAACTGATGGTGCGTCCTTTGTCTTCTGTGCAATGAAAGTTCCGGTTGAAAGATATGCATTTTCGTGAGGTCCCGTTACAGGAGGTTCAATATTCCAGGAATTAAAACATAATGGTGGACTAATCAAATCAATATAGAATCCCCATATCAATTCGCCTGCTTCACCCGGGATTGTAAGATCTTCGCGAACACAGACAACATCATCAAGACTGGGTTTATTATATCCACTCTGTGCCACAATTCCCATAGCTTTATATCCGCTGGGAGGAACAGGTATCCAGAATGAACCGTCGTTACTTGCACCGCTGCCCTGGTCACTCCATACGAGAGTGTAATCAACTGGTGCGGCTAACGCATCAGAACCGCTTTTTGCCTTTAACACCATAACTCCATGCTTGCCTGCCGGATTATAATAACCAGCAAAACCCAATGAACCAAGTGCCTTAAATCCGTCAGTTGTTACCGGATGCCAGTAGGAACCATCAATTGGAAGACCACTACCGCTATCGTTCCAGCTGAACTGGAATGTCTGTGAAAAAGTTATCAGCAGTTCTTCAGTCTCAAGCACTTGAAGATTATAGATTCTGACCGGTATCTCCGAGGCACTTGTGATCGTTATCTTTGTGGAGCCATAATTTGAACCTGTCACGGTAAAAGTATTGCCTGCAGTTGTCACATTTGCTATTCCTGGGTTACCGGTTATTACCGAAAAGCCTTCATCATCACCATGTTTGTCAGAAGCCTGTATTGAAACTTCTTCTGTTCCTCCCGGGACCAGAGCGATATTAAGACTGGTCGCAAGTAATTCCGGCTCATATTCCGGTTCAATTTCTGATTTCCTGCAACTGACAATAACTATAACTGCAAGGAAAAGCAGCAGAAAAAGCATAATTCGTCCATGGCTTACACTTCTAACGCCCACTCTCTTCCTTGTATTTTCTTCACACCCGATGGAATCCATTACGACTGTGAATGTGGCTACAGCCCCTCCTGGAAAATACAATTTTGCCATTTTAGTACAATTGAAATTTTAATTTCTCATGTAAAGAGAGACCTTAAATATAAGAAAGTCAAGTTATTCTATGAAAACTTATCATATCCGGTCAGGAACTGGCACAGGGGTTAGATTTCAATAGTAAAAAGGTCTTTTAAGCTGGTTGCAACTTTCCTCCGTTGGGGGTACTGAAAAAGAGCGAGTGAGCTCGAACGAACACTCTCGCCCTTATTCCTCAAAACTCACTCTCACACTCACACTTCTGATCCTTCAGTAATGCGGTCTTGCAGTCATGCAGTCTAAAACTACTGACTTCCGACTTCTCTCTTCTGACTTTTCCGGCGACTCTCCTTTTATCCTCCGAAGCTTTTGCGAAAGGAGACCTTATTCTAAAACCAGTTTTCGGCATGGATTCACCTAGGGATTTTCTTCTTGATGATGGGAAAGTGGCTTATCCTGACTATATTAATGACTTAAAATATGTCTGGATATGTAATCAGCATCCCGTCCAACCCCTCCTACCAGACCGGAAGTCAGCCCAAACTGGAAAGGCATCCCTATAAAGTATAATCCGTAGTTGGTAGATGAAATACCACGCTTAGTCATGGGCCATCCTGTTTCATCTGTTAAATTCATCTCAATCCATGAAAAATCGGGTCTGTATCCGGTAGCCTAGATTATGGATGAAACATTCAGGGCAGATCCATTTTCAAATTGAGGCCGACCGTTATTTAATTCATTCAATCGTGGAAGAGTCTCAACACCTGCTACCTCCAGGTCATCATAAGATACCCTTATTAAAGGTGATCCGCCATGAATAATCTTTTCTTTTACTTTTTTACCTATGGGCGTATTAATAGTAAGAATATTGCTGGCAAACCACCAATAAACCTCACCCGCGTATTTAAAAACCTTATCCGGAATATGAAAAGGAGGCCTCCCGGAGATAAAAGTTTTGTGTGTTTTTGATATTTCCAGTGCAATTTCGATACCGGATGTGGCAGCTCCTACAACGAGAACATCTCCTGCCGGAAGCGATTCCGGATTATAGTAGGATGATGAGTGAATCTGAAAGATGTCAGGAGAAATGTGCTCAGAAATTGAGGGAATATTAGGATGTGGATTCGTGCCTGTTGCAATCACCACTTTATCAGCAAGAAGTTTTTCGCCGGGTAATTCAATCTCATAATGATTTCCACTTGAATATATATGATTTACTTTTACGCCTGAATGTACCGGCAAAGAAAATCTTGCTGCATATATCTGAAGATAATCAGCCATTTGGTCCTTTCCCGGGAAGCTGTCTTTAAATGCTGGAAAAGGCATACCCGGAAGACTGTCATGTTGAGCAGGAGTAAAGAGCTGTAATGAGTCCCATCGGTTTCTCCAGCTGTCACCAATATTCTTATTCTCATCGAGAATAATAAAATCCTTGCCTGCTTTTTTTAAGAAGTAACCTGTTGCGAGTCCGGCCTGACCACCACCAATAATCACTGCAGGCAAATGCTTTGTTATCGGAGCATTTTGTGTAACCATTGTTATTAAGATTATGATATTGCATTAAAACAATTCATCCCAAAAAAAGTTAATTCTGTTTCTGATTTTTTTATTGTTTTTTCTTTATTGGAAAGACAGATGTCCTTACTATAGCTGAGCCAAAATACTTTTGACAGATTCTAGACAGAAAAGAAAACCTAAACAAACTTAATTGGTTGATGTTTGTTATATGGAGTAGTGAAAACGGAACAATCAATAGAAAGGAACGATTTAAATTTCAATAATGAATGCTTCAGTCTTAGATGTGATTGTAATTGGTGCAGGGCATGCAGGGCTGAGTATCAGTTATCACCTGAAGGAACTTCATCTGGATCATATTGTTATAGTGGTCTAAAAAAACTGGACAGGAATTTAATAACTTTAAAATTTCTGCCCTATGAAAAAGTCAAGACGAAAATTTACAGCTGAGTTTAAAGCCAAAGTTGCCATTGAAGATTGAAGCAATAAAAGAAATCAAGACAATATCTGAGCTTGCACAGCTTTATCAGGTACATCCGAATTTAATCACGCATTGGAAGAAAGAGTTTTTGGCCAACGCCGGAAAGGTTTTCAATGCTTCAAATGATGAATCAGAAGAGGTAAAAAAACTCAAGAAGGAAAACGAGGAATTGATCCATCAGATCGGACAATTATCGGTAGACATTAACTGGTTAAAAAAAAAGGTTCTATGATACCATTGGAGACTCGCAGACAGATGATCGAACGTGATGAAGGACCAATGAGTATATGCTACCAATGTGAACTTTTGGGTATTGCCAGAAGCTCGCTCTATTATACGCCGTCAAGAGCCAGTAATAAAGACCTTAAGCTTATGGAGGAGCTTGATAAATTGTACCTGGAGGATCCCACTCGGGGAACCAGGAGAATGACCAATAGACTTCGGAAAATGGGTTATAAAGTGGGCCGTTGCCATGTCCGTACTCTGATGCAGGTTATGCGATTAAAAACGGTCTATTGTAAGCCACGTACTACCATTATAGATCCAGCCAGATATAAATATCCATACTTGCTTCGTAATCTGGACATTCACAGCCCTAATCAGGTGTGGGCGCTTGATATCACATATGTTCCTATGCATAGAGGGTTCATGTATCTGCTGGCCATAATGGACATATATAGCAGATGTATCATGGGCTGGAGCTTGTCTAACACGATGGAGGCTGAATGGGTCGTTAACACCTTGAAAATGGCGGTAAATAAATATGGGAAGCCCGAGATCATAAATTCTGATCAGGGAAGTCAATTCACCTCGGATGAATATATCGATTTCGTTAAAAGCCTTGAGACTGTTAAGATCTCAATGGATGGTAAGGGTAGAGCAACTGACAACGTTTATATCGAGCGGTTCTTCAGGACGATTAAATATGAAAAGATTTATCTTGAGCATCCGGAAACAGGTAGTGAGCTCTACCATATTTGTACACAGTTTATCAACTATTACAATGAAAGACGGGACCATTCTTCAATCGGGAATAACCCGCCAATCGTTGTATATCAGAAAGCTGCATAATTATTAACAAAAAAGAAAGTTATGAGTCTCCCCCAAACCCCCTCATTTCAACATAAACACTTATATTTGATAAATAAATTGTCCAGTCCTTCTAGACCATCTCATCATTTCAACATAAACACTTATATTTGATAAATAAATTGTCCAGTCCTTCTAGACCATCTCACTAAATAGTTTATTGTAAAATTTTAATTTGACAAACTAAAAAATATAATGATAAACAATCATTTTTATGGGATTAAAATATGCCTGATTACTTTATAAATAAATTGTTCAGTCAGAGTGGACCAACTCACAAGTTTCTATCTAAATTTTGCCAGATACTTCCGTGAAAAATCTTACCTCTAATATTATATGATTCGAATAAGTCCTAGGAATTCAATAACTTTGAAATAAAAAATATGATAATAGACCATATCTGCTTTGCTGTGGAGAATATTAAAGATGGAATTATTTATTGGGAGGATATTTTTGGTTATAAACAGATTACAAAGATAGTTGTAAATACACGTCAGAAAGTGAAAGTCGTGTTTTTGGGAAAGAAGGACTGTGTTACAATTAAGCTTATTGAATCTCTTGAAGAGAATAACTCGTTAATTAATTTTACTGGAAGAAACGGTGGCTTTCATCATATCTGTTTCAGAACCAATGACCTTAAAGAGGAAATAGATGAATTACAAAAGAAAAGCTTGAAGATATTAGTGCCACCTGAACCCGGGGAAGCTTTCAACAATAAAAATATCGCTTTTATGCTGGCAAAAAATGGGTTGATAATTGAACTTACTGAATATGATATAAATCCTATTTGATTGTTATAAAAGCATGCGGTTATAGCTCATTTCTTTCCTAAGATGGTTTTAATTGAATGACATATATAGTTAAGCTGAGATTCTTCCAATTCAGGGTAAATTGGCAATGAGACTGTGCCATTCCATATTTTTTCCGTCTCCGGAAAATTGTTATTATCCAATCTGTATGTCTTCTTATAATAAGACATCCTGTGCAAAGGTCTGTAATGAACAGATGTACCTACTCCGGAATCCGACATCATTGTTATAAAATCATTTCTGGAAACGGGAGCCTCTGATTTGATAATTACAGGGAACAGGTGCCATGCATGATCTTCCGGGGCAACTTTGCATAAAGGAAGATCAATAACTTCAAAATCGCTTAAATTATCATAATAATATTGAGCGCATCGTTGCCTTTCCTTCCTGAATTCCCCGGCTTTTTCCAGTTGTGCCAGGCCAATAGC
>JAGVVH010000244.1 GCA_019135895.1 Bacteroidota bacterium
GGGAGAAGGGCGGTGAGCTTGTTCAGGTATGGACTGGATTACATATGCCAATGCCTTGTCAATCATACAAACCGATATCGAATCAATGTTTTCAAATTTTTGTCATATACTTAGTAAATGTTTAATAAAACTTTAATGCTATTTTAATTTTATCGCAATTATTTTCTTTACGGACTTAACTAACTTTACCATAATTCATAATTAAGTTCTTGGACTCAAAAATATAATAATTAATGAAAAAATTGTGGATATTATTGTTTCTTATGTTTTTGTCAGTATCGGCAGGTGTTGCACAAAATAATTTTAGAGAGACAGTAAGAGGCGTAGTGGTTTCCGGTGACCCTGCTCATGAGTTGATTCAGGCGTCAATATATGTTGAGGGGAGTGATCCCGGAATTGGAACGGTAACGGATGAACAAGGTAATTTCACTTTCAGCGTTCCTGTTGGAAGACAAAAAATTAGATTCAGCAGTATAGGCTTTTTTTCGCAAGAAGTTGATGTTTTGGTAAATACAGGTAAAGAAGTTGTACTGAAAGTGGTGCTGGAGCCTTCTTTTGTTGAACTGCAAGGTGTCGAGGTGGTAGTAAGTCGCGATAAAAGCAGACCAATAAATGCGCTCTCAGTAACAGGAGCACGAACTTTCAGCACGGAAGAGACTTTTAGATTTGCCGGCTCGCTCGGTGACCCGGCACGTATGGTACGCAGCTTTGCAGGCGTGATTCCTGCTAACGATTCACGTAATGATATTATAATCAGGGGCAACTCGCCCATCGGCGTTCAATGGTCGTTAGATGGTGTGGAGATTGCTAATCTTAATCACTTCAATACCGGTGTAGGTATGACAGGCGGACAAGTGACCCTGCTTAATACAAACTTGCTCGCAAATTCGGATTTTCATATGAGTGCCTGGCCCGCCTCCTATGGCAATGCCCTGGCAGGCATATTCGATCTGAAAATGAGGAGGGGGAACAATAAGAAACATGAGTTTTGGACACAGGTAGGCTTTAACGGTATTGAATTGGGATCGGAAGGTTATTTTTCAAGGAAGAGCACTTCATCTTACCTTGTTTCGTATAGATATTCTATCCCCGACCTGATGGAGAAGATGGGTTTTTATAAAGGTATAACACCGGCATATCAAGATCTTACCATGAAATTCGATTTTGATTTGAATGAGAATAACCATCTTTCCTTAATTGGATTATGGGGCACTAGCGGGATTGAGTTTATCACATCCGATGTGGGTATGGTTGATATTGATGAAGACATTTTACAGACAATGGATCAGAGAATAGCTATAAATGCCAAAACATTAATATTTGGAGCTACGCACAGCGTTGACTTTACACCGAAAACAAAGCTAACTACTCTATTTTCTTTTGTAAGAAGCGATACTCATATGCCGGTAGATACAATTTCTCTTGTAGAGCCTGATGCAGAGTGGAAAACGCTTTGGGATGAAAATGCATTGGAAGATAAGTATTCGCTTCACTCCAAACTAGAGCATCGATTTACCTACAACTCGTTAATAGAAGCCGGAGTGAAGTATGATTTCTATAATGTAAAATATCTCGAAATAGAGTCATTCACTGATGAGAGAGGACTCTTTACCAATGTTGATGAGAAAGGTCATTTTAGTCTCACACGGGCCTATGCTCAATATAGACATAATATGACATCGAAATTTTTACTGACAGGCGGAGTCCATGGGATGTATCTTCATTTAAACAAAACGTATGCAGTTGAGCCAAGATTCGGTCTCCGCTATACACCTGCATTAAAACATACTTTTGCATTAGCAGGTGGACTATACAGCCAGATGATTCCACGCTCATTTTATTTCATTCGAACACTCACTCCTAAAGGCGATATTGAGTATAGCAACAAGCAGCTTGGATTTATGAAGAGCGCACATGCCGACCTTTCGTACGATTGGGCATTTGCTCCCGATTGGCATTTCAAAGTGGAAACTTATTATCAATGGCTTTATGATATTCCTGTGAAAAATGATCCTGAGGCAACTTATACGATGCTTCAGACGGGTGGCGCAGGTGACAATGTGATTATGCGGGAAGGGAATCTTGTAAATAAAGGAACAGGAAAAAATTACGGGGTGGAATTTACCATTGAAAAGTTCATGAGTAAAAATTACTACCTCCTGTTTAATTCTACCATCTACAGATCAACATATACAAACGGATTTAATAAAAAAGAGTGGAGTACTATTTTTGATGGAAAATTCCTTTTTAATCTTGCTTCGGGCTACGAAATGCAACTTAAAAAAGGATGGACGCTATTTACTGATGCAAAGGGGTCGTTAGCAGGCGGTACCCGCTACACTCCTGTGTTAGAAGATCAGAGTAGAATGGAGCACAAAGTGGTGTACGACAATACCCGCGTGAATGAATTGCAAGTGCGCAATTATTTTAGAATGGACTTAAGAATAGGGTATAGAAAAAACCGTAAGAGGTTTACAGATGAATTTTTTATTGACTTGCAAAACCTGACGGATAGAAAGAATCTCTATGGTCTCATTTATGATATTGATAAGGGCACCTATAATGAGATGTTATTACAGGGCTTTATGTCAATGGTTACATATAGAATCAACTTTTCTATAAGCAAGAACAAATGAATAAATTGAAAAAACAATCAATTTTTTTTGGACTTTTTTCGGTAGCACTTTTTTATATCTGTTGGGGAGTTTCTCAATTAATAAGTGTCGAAACGCAGCACTCGTTATTTTCAAGTCTGTTGTTTTCCATTGTTTCTACGGGATTAATCGGATGTTTCATTCCAATATATTTAAAGAACAGATTTAGTTGGAGCTACAATAAACCGAGTTCAAGCAGAATATTAGGTTATCTCTTCTTAATTTTGGCTATTTTATTTTCAACAGTATTTTCAGGAGCTTTTGTTAAAGTCATAGAATTGAATTATTCCTGCAGCTTAATTTTGAAATATATTCTGTTGTTTTTCCCGATATCATTAGGAATTGGTTTATTTGCATTTTTATTAATTCCGAATACGATACAAGATTGGGACAAGAACAAAAAGAGAAGCATATTGTTAATAATTCTAATTAGTATCTTTTTCTTTTTCCTATTTTATGTTGATACATTGTTTCAAGACATAGGTCTGGCTGCTACAATGGGTGTTATAGGATTATTATTGGGAATGAGTTATTTCTTTCTTAGAAATTTTTGGATTGTTTATACGGCACTTTTTATAATTATGTTAGTGAACACATTGGCTGATAATAAATATGATGAATATAATTTTTGGATTGTGATTATCAGTACTTTACTCTCTTTGACAATATTGATGTTTGACTTTATAAAGAGTAGAAAAATCAGATTATTAAACCTACCAAAAGAATAAACAATGATAACAGAAAAAGAAAAATCACTTCAAGCTGTCTTAGATAAAGTGGTCGACGGCAAAAAAGTATTTGGGACATCTTTTGCTTTAAAAAAAGATGAGGTAACCTGGCAAGGAACATCGGGTAATTTAACCGCAGATCAACCTTATTTTATTGCCAGTACCACGAAACTGTTTACCACTGCAATAATTCTGCAACTACTGGAAAAAGGCGAGTTAAGTCTTGACGACAATATAAGTAAATACATCGATTCTTCAATTCTATCCGGACTGCACGTTTACAAAGGAAAAGACTATTCCGAAGAGCTGACTATCAAACACCTGCTTTCTCACACATCGGGACTCCCCGACTATTTTCAAGACAAAGGACAGGGCAAAGAGAGTTTGGAAAAGGAGTTAATGACAGGGAATGATCAGTTTTGGAGTTTTGAACAGGCAGTTGAGAGGTCAAAAAATATGTCCCCGCTTTTTCCACCCGGAACAATAAATAAAGCAAAATATTCGGATGTAAATTTTCAACTTTTAGGAAAGATCATTGAGACCATTACCGGAAAACCGTATGCCGAAAATTGTCAAGAACGTGTTATTCAGCCGCTTGGTTTGTTAAAAACTTATCTGTATCAAGATGAAACTGATAAGACTCCAATGACGTTATATTACAAAAGAGAAGAGTTGAGAATTCCTAAAGCAATGACATCTTTTGGAGCGGATGGCGGTATGGTTTCAACATCGGCAGAGATGTTGATTTTTATTGAAGCATTTTTCACGGGTAAATTGTTCCCGTTATCCTATATTTTCAAGTTGCAAGAGTGGAACAAGATTTTTCCTCCAATGCGTTCGGGTGTTGGCATTCATCTGTTCAAGCTATCTCGATTATTTGATCCTGCAGGTGTAATTCCATACTTTATAGGACATTCAGGGCTTTCAGGCGCTTTGGCATTTTATAGTCCAAAAGAGAATCTCTATATCGCCGGTACTGTAAACCAAACAGCATATCCGGGAATCTCTTTCAGGACAATGATCTCATTGACTCAGCAAATATTGAAGAAATGAAGAGTAAAAACGATCCGGTTACAATTTATAATGCCCGACTTATTGGGTCTTTCTTTCTATTGGCCTTTTTAGCCTATGGTATTGGAAGATCTTTATTTGATAGTACGAATGATATTGAAAAACACTTAGGTGCATTACTAATTATTGCTAACTCGATAATGGTTCTATTTATAGGGATCTTATTAAGAAAAACATTGAAACCATACAATTCAGCGGTCGCTAATATTTATCTTTTTACAAGAATATTTGAAGCGTTTGCTCTTTCAAGCATAGTCCTTACGATATTTTTAAAAGTAAATCTATCAATTGATCTAGGATATATCCTTGCAATGTTAGTTTTAGGACTTGGCAGTGTTCCAATGTGCTTGACATTGTATAAACATAAAATTTTACCGGCTTGGTTGGCAATATGGGGGGCGGTTGGCTATGCTGTTTTTGCCTTTGGTTTTTTACTGGAATTATTTGGAATGGATTGGAGTATGTATTTTCTCGGTTTGGGCGGACTTTGGGAGGTGGTTTTCGCAATTTGGTTAATTATTCGTGGAAATTAAAATGTAAAAACAGTGAATTGCCAATAAATACTTGGTTCTAAATAATAGAAATAACAATACATAATAAATACAGGAGAACAACAAATGAAAACAAACGGTAAACGAATTTTTTGGGGAATACTATTAACATTGATAGTGTTTCTAGCTTCAACATTTGCGGGAAAAAGTTTCAGTTTAAATAACGAATTTATACCTGATACTTTTATAACAAACATTGTTATGTTGACCCTTTCAATTTGTTTGATTTGGGGTTTTAAAAAATATGTGAGTTATAAAATCTCATTGCCAAAGTTTAAAAAGACATTAAGACCGATATTGTTTGGGCTGTTGGCGGCAATAATAGTCAACATTATCATGTCAATTGTTGAAAGGGCATTTGGATTTAGAGAAATTGAATCTCATTCAGCACATTCTGCATTGTCTCCGCTTCAGTTTTTTATTTTTATATTTATTTGTACGCCTATTGCTGAAGAGGTTTTGTTTCGCGGCTTTCTTCAGAACATATTAAAACCGTTGAAAGTAAAAGGGATAAGATTATTTAAAAGGCATATAAGTGTTCCTGTGCTTATCAGTGCGGTTGTATTTGGATTGGTGCATTTAATTGTAATAACATCAGGCTCCGGCTCTATTTTCGTGATTAGAACAGTTCTTTTCGCGACAACTATTGGACTGATTGCAGGTTATTATCAGGAAAAATATGATAATAATGCCTATGCGATTACTGTTCACATGGCCGCTAACTTTGTAGCTTTAACAGCAGTATTCATAGCATCATTGACGAACTTAGGCGTATGATATTCTCATGAAAATGAAGACAATTTTGGTTACTTTCCTAATAATAGCTATATATCTTTTAGTACAAGGTGTTAGATGTCATTTGGATCTCTTGAAAGCCAAGGAAAAATTGAATTCATATAATAAGAGAGAATTAGATTTATCTTACGGCCGGATTACCTATATAGATGTAGGACAAGGTGAAACTGTTTTATCCGTTCATGGATTGTTTGGCGGCTATGACCAGGCCTATGAAAATATTAAGAGCAGGTTTGGAAAAAATCGTATAATCGCACCATCGCGTTTTGGATATTTGGGTTCTACTATCAAAAAGGCCGGCACACCAAGAGAACAAGCTGAGGCCTTTAATGAGTTGTTAGATAGTTTAGAGATTGATAAAGTATTTGTTTTTGGAAACTCTGCCGGCGGTACTCCCGCTATTAGATTTGCGTTAGATCATCCGGAACGGGTTAAAGGTTTAATACTCTACTGTTCTGCAATGCCGGTTAATGATAAACCGGATAAATATTTAGAGTATCAAGCACCGCCAAAACCATTTCTATCCGATTATGCCATGTATTTAATTTCTCCTCTCATGCCTGTAATCATGGGAATGCCGATATCAACAGTAAAAGATGTTATGCCTGTTGCGGAACGAAAAGCAGGAGTAATTTTAGACGGGGAAATGACAAATCCGGATATGGAAAGAAAATTTGACGAATATCCGATTGAAAAACTAAGAGTTCCAACATTAATTGTTCATTCGGAAGATGATAATGTGGCCGCTTTTAAAAAAGTTGAAGATGTTAAACATCGTTTTCCTAATCTCACATTAGTGACATTTCCCGATGGCGGACATATGATGAGAGGTCATAGTGAAGAAATAGATAAAGTTCTGGATAATTTTATAAACAAACTACAATAAAAAGGAGAACATAAAAATGAAAAATATTGAAAGAGTTATTTGGGGGATACTATTAACAGTAATAGTGTTTCTAATATCAGTATTTATTGGTGGAAAACTGCAATTAAATAATAATTTTATTCCTCAATCATTTATTGCATATACGCTTATGCTGATTCTAGCAATTGGTTTGATTTGGGGTTTAAGAAAGCATGTTAATTATAAAATCTCACTGCCAAAGTTTAAAGAGACATTAAGACCGATGCTGTTCGGGTTCTTGGCTGCCGTAATAATCAGTGTTCTTATGACAGTTGTTGGAACAAGCTTAGGATTGGAAATAGAAATACATCATGTATTTGATGTGATGTCACCATTGCAGTTTATTCTTTTTGTATTCATCTATGCAAGTGTGGTAGAAGAGGTGTTGTTTCGCGGATTTCTTCAAAACATATTAACTCCCTTAAATGATAAAGGAATACAACTGTTTAAAAGGCACATTAGCATTCCCGTGATTGTCAGTGCTCTTGCATTTAGCTTAGCGCATTTAAATTTAATTAGATCAGATGCAGGCGCTTTTTTCTTGGTTAGAACCCTTATTTTTACATTCAGTATCGGATTGGTTGCAGGTTATTATCAAGAGAAGCATAATAATAATGCGTATGCAATTCTGGTCCATATGGCAGCCAATTTTATGGGAGTAATAGCAGCATTTTTAATGTCATCCCAGGCCGCAGGCATATGATATTTTTCATGAGACGAACAGCAAGGATTATACTACTATTGTCATTTTTTTCCTTCCTCTTTATAAGTCTTACCAGTATGAAAAGAGTATTCATAAATGATAAATCCGAATTTATTGAAAGGAATAAAGGTTATGAGGTTGAAACTTTTACCGAAGAATTAATAATAGGTCTGCCTGAGCCATTGAAAAAGTACCTGAGGGTTTGTGGATACATAAATACGTCCATTCCTGTAAATGCCAATGTGTATTGGGCCGAGAGTTGGTTGAAAATGTCGCCGGATAAGGATTGGGGAAAACTTCTGACAATACAATTTAATTCCGTGAAGCCGATAGGAAGAGTTGCATATATGAAGTTTTCAGCTATGCCGGTGGCAGCACGAGATCTGTATCGTGATGGTTATGGAGAGATGAACGGGAAGCTGTTTAATCTGATAAAAGTAGTTTTTGATAACAGCAAAGAAGTTGCACAATCGGCGCTGATAACAACATTCTTAGAATTTATATTTATTCCGGGTTATCTGCTATTAGATAATGTAGAATGGGAACAATTAGATGATTATTCAGTTCGAGGGACACTGGTGGATAATGGCATTGAAGTATCCGGTACATTTTACTTTAACGAAGATGGATTGTTTACCCGTTTTGAAACGTTCGACCGTTATTTCACAACAGGCAAAAACACCTATGAAAAAGTCAAGTTTTCGGCTACTGTAGAAAGTTATAAACCTCAGGATAACATAAAAATTTGTGAGAAAGTCAAAATCGCCTGGCATTTGCCGGAAGGAGATTATGAATATTATAAGGGAACTGTCGATAAGATAGAGTTTAATGTGTTTGATTAATATATATTTTTCATAAAAACTTAACACCCTTTCTTTCGTGCCCGGGTGTGGTAGCGTAGTATAGGTGTTTTTGTACCAAATACAAATAACGAGAATGAGAAAGTATTTTACAGCAATTATATTATTATTGTTCTGTGTAAATTCTTACTCTCAAAATTTTTCCAACAATGTAAAAGGCGTGATTAAAGATGCTTTTACAGATGAAACATTAAAAAGTGCCACTATCACTCTTACCGTCGATACATTAAAATTTCATACAATTTCCGATAACGAGGGAAAATTTCATTTTGAAAAGGTTAATGCGGGCAGAATTAGTTTGCAAATCAATCATTTAGGTTATGAACCTTATTTTGCAAATAATTTGATACTTGCAAGTGGGAAGGAACTTGAAGTTGAAGTGAACTTGGAACAATCAACTCATAGCTTGGCAGAAGTAACAATTTTTGCAAGGGAGAGAGGCGAATTAAACAATGAATTGGCTTATGTTAGTTCACGCTCTTTTGATGTGAAAGAAACGGAACGATATGCCGGAACCAGCGGCGACCCTGCAAGAATGGCAACTTATTTTGCCGGTGTTCAGGCTGCAGGTGATTCGCGTAATGATATAATAATCAGAGGAAACTCACCTCTTGGATTATTATATATGCTGGAAGGAATTCCCATTCCCAATCCTAACCACTTTGCCACTATGGGAACAAACGGAGGCGCAATTTCGATGCTGAACAACAATCAATTATCAAACTCCGATTTTTTAACAGGTGCATTTCCTGCTCAATATGGTAACGCCACCGCAGGTGCATTTGATTTAGCAATGCGAAATGGGAACAGCGAAAAATTTGAATATTTACTTCAAATGGGAACGGGAGGTTTAGAAGCAGGTGTTGAAGGACCATTTTCCAAAAACAGAACCTCAAGTTTTATGGTGAGTTATCGTTATGCCTTTTTAGAACTCTTCGATAAAATTGGAGTTAATTTCGGCACTCCCTCTATACCTAAATATCAGGATTTAACATTCAAGTCTGATTTTGATTTCGGGAAAACTTCTCTGTCGTTGTGGGGATTTGGCGGTTTTTGTTCAATGTCAATGGATCCCGATAAAAACGTTTTGAGTTTTACAAAAAATCTTAGAACAGAAATGGGTGGTCAGACCAATGTGGCAGCAATTACGATGAAAAATATTATTAATTCAGAATCAAACTTGCGCACTTCATTGGCTTTCACAAATTCTGAATCAAGCATGTCTGTTGATAGTGTTTTAAAAAACAGTAGCGACTTCCATTTCTTTGGTGGCGTTTATACTGAAAACAAATTAATTGCAACAACTCAATATAAACATCGTTTCAATCCCAAAAACAGAATAATTATTGGTGCATCTTACATTCATTCATTTGTCAATTTTGCCGATAGTGCAAAAATCCAAGATCAATATGTTTATGGCACAAAAAACAGAGGAAACTATGGACTTGCTCAATTTTATTCCCAATTTTTACATAGCATCAATGAGAGAGTTGAGTTTACGTTGGGAGTGTTTAATCAATATTCGCTATTGAATAACTCGTTATCTTTTGAACCGCGGGCAGCCATTAGATATTCGCCCGGTCAAAATAGTAATATGAGCTTTGCCTATGGTTTACATTCTCAGACTCAACCCGGAAATGTTTACTTTAACCAAACTCTAACGGACACTATAAATCAAACATATAAACTAACCAATGCTGATTTGGACTTTTCTAAAAGTTACCACTTTGTGTCGGGTTATAATGTGAATTTCAGAAGAAATTTCAATTTGAAAGCCGAAGTTTATTATCAAAACTTATTCAATATACCCATAGAGATGAAAAGCTCACATTATTCGGTTATTAATTACGGTGCTGATTTTTATGAAGTAATAGACGACAGTTTGGTAAACAAGGGCAAAGGAAGAAATTATGGTATTGAACTGACATTAGAGAAGTATTTTTCCGACAACTATTATTTTTTGATAACAACTTCATTATTCAATTCTAAATATTTGGCATCAGATAATATTTGGCGAAACACAGTTTATAACAGTAATTTTGTTTTCAATGCACTTGGCGGTTACGAAATAGAATTACCAAAACAGCAGACATTGACGATAAATGCGAATGTTGTTTATGCAGGCGGCTTGCGTAATATTCCGATAGATCTGGAGAAATCAAAAATTGAAGGTTACACGGTTTATGATTATGATAATGCTTATAAAGACAAAAATCCTGATTTTTTCAAAGCAAATATTAAATTGCTTTATTGTGTCAATAAGAAAAAAATGAGTTATGAATGCGGCATCGAACTTACAAATATTACAAACAGAAAAAATATTTGGCGACAAATTTATGACGCGGGAACACAAACCATAAAAACTGATTACCAAATGGGTATTATGCCGGGGGGAATGTTTAGGATTTATTTATAAATAGAAAATAATATCAAAGGAGAAAAATAAAAACAGAATTTGTATTAAATAAAATTGTAGATTTGTTTTGTAAGTCACACGTTGTGTGACATGTAAAAACATCAAACTATTGAATTTAAATTGAGAGATATGAAAAAAATTAGAATCGGATTATTGTTAGGCATGGTTGCCGGAATTATTGATGTAATTCCAATGATTATTCAAAACCTGACATGGGATGCAAATTTATCGGCATTTACCATGTGGATAGTTGTTGGTTTTTTAATAGCTACAGTTGATTTAAATATCAATTCGATACTCAAGGGTATTTTGATTGCTTTCTTGGTTTTATTACCATCAGCAATTTTTATTGCTTGGAGAGAACCTGTTTCATTGATACCGATTGTTATAATGACAACCATTTTAGGCGGACTACTTGGATTTTCAATTAATAAAACATTGACTAAAAAACCGAATAGCAAGAAATAATAGCATCAAATATAGAATATTTGAAAGGATTATTATACTCTATATTTGAAGAATAACCTGTTATGAGATCTAATAGGAGGGTAACATATGATTAAAATAACAGACCTTGATAAGTTAAATTCGCAAAATCCAAAAATAAAATATGGATTTGCAAAAGATTTGGTGAAAATCGGTTCAGAAAAACCTGAATTGCTTTATGAGTATTTTGATTATTGGGCTGAATTGTTGTCGAGTGACAACAGTATTTTAAAGTGGACGGCAATTGATATAATCGGATATCTATCGGCGGTAGATAGAGAGAATAAAATAGACGGTTTAATGGCAGACTTGATTAAAATGCTTCACAGTGGTGTACTTATCACTTGCAATCATGCTATTTTTGCTCTGGGGCTGATTTATCAAAACAAACCAAACTTGAAGGATTTGATAATCAGAGAATTAATTTTAATTCCCCATGACAAGTTTGAAACCGATGAGTGTAAAAATATTGCGATAGGAAAAATTTTGGAAACGATCAAACCCTTCGTTTCAGATTTAAGAGAGAACCAATCCGTCGTGTCATTTATTGAGAATGCAACGAAATCGGAGAGAAACTCAACAAAAAAGAAAGCAGAACAATTATTGAAAAAAGGATGGGTATCGGATGAAATTTTACAATAGAAGCGGAAAAATACATATATATGAAATAATCATGATCGCTAGCGCTCGCCAAAGAGAATGAAAAGTTATTTTCGTAACTTTCGGCCACTAATTTTCAAACGGGCGCAATGGACAGAACAATTGAATTCAGC
>JAGVVH010000549.1 GCA_019135895.1 Bacteroidota bacterium
CTTATCAAGGTACTGTCGGAAAAATATTTTTGGGAATAAAAGTCACTGATTTGAATGGGCACAAAATTGGTTTTGGCAGGGCAACAGGCCGCCACTTTGGAAAGATCATTTCTGCCATTATACTTTTTGTGGGATTCATCATGGTCGCTTTCACTAAAAGGAAGCAAGGCCTTCACGATATAATGGCTGGATGTCTTGTTCTAAACCGTTGGCCTGAGACTTCTATAAGTGAAGCCGATGAAATAGAAAAGATTATCCACAAAACGGAAACTCAACCTATTAAAGAAGTCAAAAGGGCTGCCACGCGGTCAATATCGGAAGACAAACAGAATGATGAAGAATTTATTGAATTGTTGAAATCTTCCATAAGCGAAAACGGATTGAATACAATTCCCGGCGATGATCTAATCGAAATCTACAAGCAGGCAAAATCAATAGAAGCTTCAAGCAATATCCCAGATATTGAATTATCAAAAGCTATCAATACTTTGTTGGAAGAAATTAATAAAAGAGGATTATCTCCAGAGGACAAACCACAAGAGATTTATACTTTTAAAAACTCTTTTTTAAAACAACGCTACGCATTTGGAATTTCTAATTGGGTCTATGCGATTGCTATTCCCATAATAATTATAGTTATTGCATTATTCTTAATATCGAATTTTTCTTCACACAATTTATCACAAGATGAAATTGCCCAGATCAATGGACGCGCAGGACTTAACTATGGCAATAGATACAGCGGCAATTTGTACAACGGCAACTCCAATGTAACACTAGAGCAAGTGACAATCGACATATCAACTTCCTTCAACGGAATAAAACAAACAAGAACCTATTCCATTGATGTTAATATCCCACCGCTCACAACAAAGGAATTCGGAATAGACATTGTCGTTGGGGATGCCGGTGCTGAATATCAGTGGAGCATTATTAGTGCAAGGGGGCGCTGAAAGAATCGCAGTAATGAAAGACATTATCAAAAGTTTTTGCAGAATACCCGGCGTCTTGCCGCGGGGAGTTTCACTTAAAATTTAAAAAAAATAAGAGGAGGTTTATTATGAAAAATATTGTTTATATTATTATAATTCTTTTTATTTTACCTTCTTTAACATCAGCGGGCGAAATTTACACTTACACCGACAAAGATGGTAACACTGTTATATCAAACGAACCGCCACCGGAAGAAGTTAAAAGTAAGGCAAAAAAAATAGAATCATACGAGCGTGACTCACCGGCAGCGATAGCAGCGTTTCAAATGAAACAAAGAGCGGCAGAAGCTCGAGGATTCCGAGAGTGGCAAAATAGCCAGAACAATTCCACTCCAACAAAATCGGCGCAGACTTCAACTTATGACAAATCGCAGAACAAGCGCCAAGAAATAATGGATAAAACAGATAGATTAAAAAAAGAATATTGGGATGAAGTAGAACGTTGTAGGCAAAGTAAATGTCAAGTAAACAAAAATTTAAGAGATGAATATTTCAAAGCCATAAAAGAAGACCCCCGTACGATTACAACTACAACCACAACAACATTTAAAAGAAGCAGAAGATGAAAAATTTTTGGGGGATAAAAAATGAAAACAAAAAGTTATTCGTCATTGCTTTCATAGACGGTATATATCAAGTCTTGTATTGACTCCGGTTAGTAAACAAAGAAATCCGACTTAATTGGACGCAGTTTGTCAGGTCAAGCATATGATAGTAGAAATTAGGATAACAGTATTCCTGCTACGCCGACCAAATATCTTGCTTTGACAAGATCGTAATCAAAGAGTATCTTATTCTTGAAGCCGAACTTCGGGTCTGAGACCCTGGGCAATTGTAGCCCAGAAGCCAGACTCCAAGCGCGGCTTTTGTTTTTTAGGAGAACAAAATGCCAGAAGACAAGGATATGCCGCCGATATTGAGGATAGAAGGCGAGGACGGGATAGTTTGGTATCCTAGATTCCACAAGAACGCGAAAGGTGAATGGGAGTTGAACGATCCATCATTTCGGGAAATGCTCAAGCGCAGTTCCGTTACAGAGAAGCCTGTAATAAAAAACAGCGATTAATCTTTTATAAAAACCTCACAAAACCTAACATTCGATCCTTGCATATCCTTGCATTGTCATGGCCGAAACGGACACGGGAAAAGAGGTTGAAAAATGCCATTTTCAGGCGTGCGGGTTGGAAATTGGGTTGGAAATGACTTTGCCGTTGTCATTTTATGAGAGGTAAAATCATTGTAAGTAATTGATTTCATTCTGGTAGTCCCACGGGGAGTTGAACCCCGGTTTCCGGCGTGAGAGGCCAGCGTCCTAACCACTAGACGATGGGACCATGGCGGCATGTTTTTATGTTTCTGAGCGGATGCACTCAACGCTCGTTTTCAGCGGT
>JAGVVH010000178.1 GCA_019135895.1 Bacteroidota bacterium
AATACCCTGTTACAATGAAGCGGACACCATAGAAAAAATTATCGACACAGTGCTTCGCGCCCCATATCCGGATAAAGAAATAATTGTTGTGGATGATTTTTCGACTGACGGGACGAGACAAATTCTGCAAGACAAAATCACGAAAAAAGTCGGCAGAATTATTTATCAAACCGAAAACCAGGGCAAGGGCGCCGCCCTGCGCCAGGGACTAGGGGCGGCCACAGGTGACATGATCATTATCCAGGACGCCGATCTGGAATATGATCCTAACGAATATCCCAAAATGCTTCAGCCGATCATCGACGGTAAGGCCGATATAGTTTTTGGCTCGAGATTCATGGGTGGAGAACCGCACCGTGTTGTCTATTTCTGGCACCGTGTGGGTAATGGGATGATTACTTTAATGTCCAACATGTTCACCAATCTCAATCTGACCGATATCGAAACTTGTTACAAGGCCTTTCGGCGGGAAATCATTCAATCAGTAGAAATTGAAGAAAACAGGTTTGGTTTTGAACCGGAAATTACCGCCAAAATATCAAAGATGAAATGCCGTATATATGAAGTAGGGATTTCCTATTATGGCCGTACTTACGAGGAAGGAAAGAAAATCAACTGGAAGGACGGGTGTCGGGCACTGTACTGTATTATAAAATATAATTTGTTTAGATAAACCCGTTGAATCCACTTTTGAAGTCAGAAAGCTGTAAATTCAGCATAGTATGTCGATAATTATTCGACATACTATGCTGAATTATGATATATGTTCCATGATCCAAAGTAAGGAAAAACAAATGTTGGAAGAATTGCGAAGCAAGATTGTGGGCGAGGAGTTTGATTATCCAGCACTTCTGGACAGTCTCCGGGAGTATGGCTGCCCCCGTGATAAGATTACTGACCTGCTGAGGCGGGAGGATATTATCCGTGTAAAAAAGGGCATTTACATTTTTGGAAAGAAGTACAGACGGCGTTCCTTTTCCAGAGAAATTCTGGCCAATATGATCTGCGGGCCTTCCTATGTTTCCCTCGATTACGCCTTGCACTACTACGGCCTGATTCCGGAAAGGGTGGAGGCGGTGACGTCGATTACCAGTAGTCGGGGCAGGCACTTTTCCACGCCTGTTGGCCTTTTCATTTACCGCGCCGTCCCCATGAGCGCTTACTCGATCGGCATCGACCGGCTGGAAATCGAGGCCGGGCGCTTCTTTCTCATCGCGATCCCGGAAAAGGCCCTGGCGGATAAGATCCAAGCAGACCGGGGAGCGGCTATTCACACCCAGGCCGCAATGAAGACTTATCTGTTCGACAATCTGCGCATAGATCCCGATGGGCTGGGGAGATTAAATATTGAGAAGCTTGCTTTGATTTCGAATCAATACCGATCCCGGAAGCTCCGGTTGCTTTGCGGGGTGTTGCGAAATTCCGGCGGGAAGGGACAAAAAACATGAATGAAGCGATAGCTCGAATGCTTGATCGGTATGCATGTCAAAGTGTCGATGACTATGTCAGAGCCCTTCGAGAGATTATGCAGGAAATTGCTCTGCTCGGCCTATGGCGGAGCAAATTTTTCGACAAGACGGCTTTTTACGGCGGCACGGCTCTCCGGATTCTTTACGGGATAGACCGTTTTTCAGAGGACCTCGATTTTTCACTGCTCAAACCCCTGAAGGATTTTGACCTCTCCCGATATAGCGTTGCTGTGGAGAGGGAATTGCGGTCATTCGGGTTCGAGGCCAAAATGACGACCAGAGAAAAGAAGGAAGAAAGCCCTGTGCAATCCGCATTTCTGAAGGCCAACACAGTAAAGCACCTGCTTACCATCAAGACGGATGAAAAAATGAACTGGCCGATTCCCCGTGATCAAGTGCTTAAGATAAAAATTGAGGTCGATACGGATCCGCCGCCTGGTTTTTCAACTGAAAACAAGTTTATCCTGCAGCCGATTCCATTTTCGATCAGGACCTTTATTCTTCCCGACTTGTTTGCAGGCAAGATGCATGCTGTTCTTTGCCGGAAATGGAAAAACCGAGTCAAAGGCCGCGACTGGTATGACTTGGTCTGGTATGCCGCTAACCATCCGCAACTTCATATAAGCCATCTGGAGAAAAGGATGCTCCAGAGTGGGCATCTCAAAAAAGATGAGAAAATGAACCAAGAGAATTTCTATGCATTGGTAACGGAAGCAATAGATAGACTGGACGTAAACCAGGCCAGAAGGGAAGTGGAACCTTTCGTTAAGAATCCTGAAGCGCTGCAGGTCTGGTCGAAAGAATTCTTTCGGGATGTTATCAGTCGCATCGTGCTGGTTTAAACAAGTGAAAAAAAGGAGACGGGCTGAAGATATTCTCCCGCCGGTTCAATCTTGCTGATTGAACCGGCAAA
>JAGVVH010000233.1 GCA_019135895.1 Bacteroidota bacterium
TACGGCGCGTTGGCGAGTCACTTTGCAGCGAGATGTTCAGCTGGCCCCCCATATAGATGTGATAAACGCACATAGCTACATTTTCAATTATAAGAGCCGCTATTGGCCCTAACGGCCCGGCGGTATGTTTTAGTAGGCGTAACCCGACGACAGCACCGGGCAGAGTCCTGGTACCCCGCGCCAGCGGGGCCACAAAACTGTCACGGTGAAAGGAGGGTTTGGCGCGTGTTTTTGCCGTCATGGTACAAATTTTATTGAGTGCTGGTGCGATCGCGGTACAAATTAGATCGGAGCCACGAATTTATCCCCAGTTACAAAGTTGGTTGGGTGCACTGGCGCAGTGTCGCGGTACAATGTTGATCGAAGCCAGAAAGTTGTCAAGGTATACAGGATTTAAATTGAAAGCAGATGCGCGTATCCGGGTGCAAGAACCATTACAAATCTGTCTTGGGTGCAGGAGCTAAGCAAAAACCGTGACAAGCCTATTAAACATACCGTCCGTGTTATGTGCTCGCCCTATTTATTTATCTGTCTAGGTGCAGTTAGTCTTTTTTTGAATTGAATTGGACAAGTTTTATCCAGTCTATCTCTCCAGAATCTTTACAAAAGTCTTTTGAAAACTCTTTTGTGAACTTATTGATCATTTGGGCATAAGACTTATTAAAATCATCATTTCTCTCTTTTGCTTTGTGCCCTAATGGTTCGATTATATCTGTGTAAAGATTTTTCGATCCTGAAATGAATTCCCAGAATCTCTGTCCACAGTATTTGAGGTAATCACCTTTCTCAGGTGAGTTATCGATTCCATAACAACAACCATTTACAGCAATTACATTTAGTTTTGAATTGCTTGTTCTCAAAGTTCTAGTTGCAGATTTAAAGTCATCTATCATTTTAGCTATCTGAGAACTGTTTCCCCAATTGGGACCAGATTTTATATTGACGATAAATCTTCGGTTATCGTTATCAAATTCTAGATCAATTCCTTTTATGCCTGATTTTTTTCCACCGTAAACTTTCCCATTGATGAATATAGCTAATCCTTCTAACCAATCTCCAAATATTGTCTCCTCGTTTGAAGAAATATGGGCATCAACCAATCCTTTAATAATTGACTCTGAAGTCAAAATATACTTAGCCTTAAAGAGATAGGGATTCTTACGTTTTAAAATCTGTGAAAGTTTAAGGCTGTCGAGACTTTGAATTCTTTTGTTGTGAAACGTTGCAATGTTATTTTCAACGTACTGCGTAACGTCTGATAGTTTTAGGGGCTTCATATTTTTCTTTTGGTTCGAGAAGATAGAGTTCTACAGGCTTGATCTGTTTCTTAACCAAATCATAATATTCTGGAACATTGTCAATTCCAATTGAATGTCGTTTCATTCTGTTGGCTACAAATAATGTCGTGCCGGAGCCCATGAAAGGATCGAGGACTAAGTCGTTTTCTTTTGTGAACAGTTTAATAAACCATTCGGGAAGTTCTTCAGGGAATGCAGCACTATGGCTCTTATTACTACACTCGGTTGCAAGGTGAAGAACATTAGTTGGGTATGCTTTATCTCGTGTCAGCCAATTTGAAATATTTTTGCCAAATCCGCTTCCTACTTTAGAGTTATCCCTTATTTTATCTGTCTCACTAAGATTTTTAAGTCTACTTTTTGACCAGTCACCCATAGGCACCATAACTTCATCTTGGTACATGTGGAATTTTTTGTCTTTATTAAATTGTAGCAGCCTTTCCCATGCATCTCTAAATCTATTTGGCCATTTCCCTGGGTAGCAGTTCTTTTTATGCCAAATAAACTCTTCTGTCCAGAGCCAGCCTTGTTTTCTCATCTCCAAGATCAATTCCATCACATACGTACTGCGCTCTCCTTCGACAACTTTTTCTTTAATATTTAATACGAAGGTTCCTGTTGGTTTGAGTACTCTTAACAATTGTTCTGAAATGGGTAGGAACCAGTCAACATATTTGTCATGGCGAATCCCTCCGTAAGTCCCGTTGCGTTGATCAGCATATGGGGGTGAGGTTACTATCAGATCAATGGAATTGTCTGATATTCTTTTCAGTACGTCTTTGCTATCCCCTAGATATATATCGGTCTTTATTTCCATTTTGTATCACTGTGATACTGCAAATTTAAGGTAATTTACTGTCATTTGTCAGCATTGTTAACAACTATGTTTATTATCAACAGTGCAGTGTCTGAATCGCAGTCCAGGTGGCACATAACGTTCGGCGGTATGTGTTGTTGGCGCCGAGTCGGGGTGGCGCGTGTTTTTGCACTCGTGATGCGATGTAGGGATATGATTGTTATTAGTTTATTCTCGCGTTGGCAAAAACCGTGACACCATGAGGGAGTCCCCGGCGGTAGCCGGTG
>JAGVVH010000179.1 GCA_019135895.1 Bacteroidota bacterium
TGTTAACCGACTCATAAAAAATTTTCCCGAAATAGAAATTTTGAGAATGGACGAAAGGTTTACTTCAAAAATGGCTTTTCAAACTATGATTGATGCCGGCTTAAAGAAAAAAGAGAGACAAAACAAAGAATTGGTTGACAAAATCAGTGCAACCATAATTTTGCAATCGTTTCTTCAGCAACAAGAGACTATTAATCAAAGAAATAAATTATAACTATTACTCATGGTACTACCGATTTACGTTTTCGGACATCCGATTTTAAGGAAGAAAGCAACTTCAATTGATATGAATTATCCTGAACTGCAAACGCTCCTCAGTGATATGTTTGAAACCATGTATCAAGATCAAGGGGTTGGTCTTGCCGCTCCTCAAATTGGTAAATCTATCCGAATTGATGTGGAAATATTCAAGGGCGTATTCATTAACCCTGTTATGGTCGAAGAATTCGGAGATGATTTTGTCTTTAGTGAAGGCTGTCTAAGCTTGCCTGATATTCATGAAGAGGTGACGAGAAAGTCAGAAATCAGGATATCCTTTACTGATGAGAACGGAGTAGAAAAAACCGAACATTTCAAAGGGCTCGTAGCCAGAATCATACAGCACGAATATGATCATCTCGAAGGTCGGGTGTTTACTGATAAGCTTACTTCATTAAAAAAAATGATTTTAAAAAGAAAACTTACGGATATAGCAAACGGTAAGTCAAATGCAAATTATAAAACAAAAAACAAATAAACATGATGAAAAAATTATTATATTTTATATTGATAGGATTGGTTTTTGTTTCCTGTAGCGAAAAAAAGAAAAATAACACCATTGAAGATAAAGTTGTTGTTCAATCTACCTTAATGAAAACATATCAGAAGGCAGATTCTTTGAGAAAAGCAGGAATTATTGACACTGCCTTGATTAATGATTTTATCAATCAGGCTCTCTCATTTTCTGATAAATATCCTGAAGATGAAACTACTCCCGAAATATTACTGAATGCAGGTTTTTCATCCATGATCTTAGCAAAATACGCCAATGAGACAGCTCCTGACGATAAGATTACAACAGTAAAATTTGCACGACAGGGGATCAACTTTTTTAATAAAATTCAAAAAGTCTATCCGGATTTTGAAGGAGTAAAATATTGCTACTACTACAAAGGTATTATATATGATGATATTTTAAAAGATTACGAAAGTGCTAATTTTGAATATAGCGAGTTTATCAACAAATATCCAAACGACAGCATCTCAACTAATTTGCGCGACTATATCAAATATCTTGGGAAGAGTCCAGATGAAATTTTAAGCCAAATTGAACAAAACAATAAGGCAAATTAGAAATCAAGTCTCAGTTGATTTTTAAGAGAAAAACTTTTGCGGTGATATTTTGTTTTCCCCCACTTTAACACAGCATTCTGATGCTCCGGTGTCGGATAGCCTTTGTTCTTTTTCCAGTCATAGAGGGGATATTCAGAATCTATTTTTTCCATATAGTCATCGCGGTAAGTTTTTGCCAAAATGGAAGCCGCTGCAATGGCGAGGTATGTCGCATCCCCTTTGACGATGCATTGATAAGGAATATCTGTCTGATTATTAAAACGATTCCCGTCAATTAACAATAAGCCGGGTTTCATCTTAAGTTGCCTCACAGCTTCATTCATTCCCCAAAAAGTAGCATTCAGAATATTGATTTTATCTATTTGACTCTCGGATACTGCCACAACCGAATAAGCCAGTGCATCCCGCTCTATCGCTATTCGCAACAAATCCCTTTTTTTTCTGCTTAATTGCTTGGAATCATTAATTTCTTCATTTACATAATTCTTCGGTAAAATGACTGCTGCAACGAACAAAGGACCTGCTAAGCAGCCTCTTCCTGCTTCATCGCAACCACATTCAAGCGTATTGTCATCTAAAAAGCTATTCTTTAGAGCCATAAAATAATCAATAATAGCAGTAAAATAACGTCATTAAAAATCCATCTTTTCTTATTATCCTGCATCAAAGGGAAATAGATAGAAACAGGGATTAGCATGTAGAGCAATAAATGGGGATAATGATTTCCCGACAACATGAAGGCCAGGAATAGCACAATGGTAAGAATATTAATCGTTATCAGCCGTTTTCTCATCACAATCAATTTATTGGAAAAAGAAATTTTCAAAGAAACTGTTGCGTAAAACAGTATGATGACTAGCAATATCAAAAATAACAAATCCACTAATTTAAAATCTGAAAAGAAAGAAGTGATTCCAAAAAAGTGAAAATCCTGAAAAGAAGGAATAATCAGCAATAAATTATTAGTAAAAAAGCCATACGAGATGAAATAGATGATGGGGATTAATAATCCGAAAATGGAGATAAAAATATCCTTCCCTTTAGAAAACCTATTTATAACTAGCGAAAATATGACAAAAAAGAGTAATAAGAAAGAGGTAAAATCAATAAAAAAAGAAATTCCAACACAGATTCCGGAGAGAAAAACACTATTTTTAATGGAAGCCGATTCATAGTTAATATTAAGATAAAGCAAAAAAACAATGATGAAGTTAACAAAGAAAAGCGGAGAAATCTCCTGTAAAAAATTTCCGGCAATAAGATAAGCCAGAAACCAAATTGACGGGAATAAAGAGGCTGAATCTAAGAAATTGTTTTTTTTGAAAATAAGTTGCAACATAACAACTTGAATAATCAATGACAGGATCACCACAGCTCTCAGAACTCCTGTTTGATTATACAATAATGAATATAAAAACTGATATAACGGATCCACGCCTGAAGGGACTTCCATTGTTATATTCCCGAAAATAATAAAAATGGAATAAATAATGAGCGCGACCATTATAATCGTTTGAACAATAAGATTTTTATTGAAAAATTTATACATTATTTTTTTTGTGCAAATTTACAGCTATTTTCGAAATGAATTATTGAATATTTTTGTAAATTCGCAACTTAAAAATAATGCAATCAGGCAGCACTAATGATTAGAAAATCAATTATTTATATTTTCAGTATCTGGATTATTCTGCCATCATTAATGCTTAGTGCTCAAGAAAATCAAACTCAGGTTTCGGATTCTTCCGGTGCAATCTCTCCCAATTATATGCCGGTCTCATCCTGCAAGATTGAACCTCATTTGTTCAATCTTTTGGAATACAAAGAAGTGGATACTACCATTGATAAAACGCATTTCTATGATCAACTGATGCTTACCGAAAATATTTATCAATCACTTGGAATTTTCGGTCAAGCTCACCAAAGCATCAATTTTAATTATACCCATGACAGAGGTTTTACCTATATGGAACTTCCTTATAATTTGTATTATAAAAAGCTCAAGGATCTTGATTTCTATGAAGTAAAGAGTAGTTTTACCAAGTTGGCATATACTTTTGGTCTTCCCAAAGAAAATAAGTTTGATGTAACCCATGCTCAATATTTCAGAGGAGTGACGGCTATTTTCGATCTCCATTCCTATTCAAACCCCGGATATTTTCTTCATCAGAAAACGGCCTTTTTTGTTGGCGATTTTCAGCTTAAATATGAAATTCCCTCTAAAATTTATGGTTTTAGGGTAGCCTATATCTTTAACAGATTTTCAAATGAAGAGAATGGCGGATTGAGTGATTTTACAGAAGATAAATCTGACATTTATGATTATAATGATTTTTTGAAACATAATGCCGCTAATCTGCAGGGCTATTCTGTCAATTCAGAATATGCCACCGGCAAAGTCGTTTCACATGATCTTCTGTTTCAACAATATGTGAATATTTTAACCAAAAACAAACGTTATCTCGGCACTCTAACCCACACTATGCAGTATCAATATAATAAGATAAACTACTTTGATACCTCTTTGGATACTCTTTATTATAACACATACAATTTCTCGGCTGATACCACAAACGATTCTTTACGATATATGAGCGTTGTCAATACATTACAATGGTCAACATTCTCTCCCTTTGAAAAATTTTCCGATAAAAAATACTTTATTCATTTTGCAGGCGGACTCATGCATGAATACAGTGAAAATCGCCTGTACAAATATTTCGGAAATACTTTTACCCTCTTTGCCAGAACTCAAATCAGGCTCTTTTCCTTAATGGATATTGCCGGGCAGATATCCTACTCGTTTTTGGGATACAATAAGAATGATGCCATCGCAAATGCTAAAGTTTCTTGGGCAATCAACAGAAAAAAAGATCATTATGTAGGGTTTGAAGGAGCTTATTACCGAGTGTCTCCGGATTATATTTTCAGTTATTATTCCGGGAATCATAATCTTTGGGATACCTCCTGGAGCAAGCAGAATATTCTGACTTTAAATGCCTTTTGGACATATAATAAGTATAAAGTTGCATTAAACTATTTTATGCTTCATGATTTTTTGATTTTTAACGAATCCAGCACACCCTTCCCTATTACTAACTTTGTCAGCATTTTCCAATTAAATCTGTATGCTCCTTTCAGAATCAAAAATTTCGGATTCGATGCCAATATTTATTTACAATATTCAGACAATCAATTAATCCAAGTTCCTGTTTTTGCCGGCAAAGCTTCTACTTACTATATTTTCAAAATTTTCAAAAGCAAACTCCAACTGCAAATCGGCTTTGACATGATGTATAACACCTCCTATTATGCTGATGCATACGACCCTGTCATTCATCAATTTTACTCCCGAAATAATTTCAAAACAGGCAATTATTTTTACCTGGATGCCAATATCTGCATTAAAGTCAAAAGAATCAATATCTTCTTCAGGGCCGGCCATTTTCTTTCAGGGCTGATGGGTTATAACTATTTTACCACTCCATATTATCCGATGACTGACAGAAAATTTGCAGTAGGAGTTCAATGGAGATTTTATGATTAATATATACACTATGAAACAGAGAATCGAAAAAGATACATTAGGCGAAATAAAAGTAAATGAAGATAAACTTTGGGGAGCTCAAACACAACGTGCCCTCGATAATTTTGTCATAGGCGATGTGTTGATGCCGGTTGAGATTATCAAAGGTATTGCCATAACCAAAAAAGCTGCTGCTTTTGCTAATTGTGACCTGGGATCTTTAACTGAATCAAAAAAATCTCTGATTGCTCAATGCTGTGATGAAATTATTTCCGATAAATTAGACGACCATTTCCCGCTCAAAATTTGGCAAACCGGCTCGGGAACACAAACAAACATGAATGTAAATGAGGTTATCGCTAATCGTGCCAATATAATCGTGAATGGCGTCATTTCAGAAAGCAACACCGTTTTATCCCCAAATGATGATGTCAATAAATCTCAGTCAACCAATGATGTATTCCCCACTGCCATCAGGATTGCCGTGGCAAAAATCATCCTGGAGAAAACCATTCCTGCCATTGAGGATTTTATTTCCACCATATCAAATAAAGTTAAGGAATTTGATACTATTAAGAAAATCGGTCGTACCCACTTAATGGATGCCACCCCGTTAACATTAGGAGAAGAGTTTTCTGCTTATCAATCGCAAATGGAACACGGATTGGAATCACTCAGAAACACGCTGCCTCATTTGATGGAATTGCCCATCGGGGGTACTGCTGTCGGGACCGGTCTAAATACTCCCGCAGGTTATGATAAACTTGCATTAAAATATATTAATGACTTTACCGGCTTACATTTCACCAATTCTCCAAATAAATTTGAATCGATGGCAAGTCACGACTCCATGGTTGAAACATCGGGAGCTCTCAAACGGCTTGCAGTTTCGTTGATGAAAATTGCCAATGATATCCGACTCCTTTCATCGGGACCTCGCTGTGGTATCGGGGAAATAACCATTCCTGCCAATGAACCCGGATCTTCCATTATGCCCGGAAAAGTAAATCCAACCCAGTGTGAAGCACTCTCAATGGTCTGCTGTCAAGTGATTGGCAATGACGTTGCTATCAGCACAGGGGCTATTCAGGGGCATTTACAACTAAATGTCTTTATGCCTCTGATAGGCAACAACCTTATTCTCTCCTCACGTCTCCTTGCCGACGCTATTAACTCTTTCAACAGAAACTGCATGGCAGGAATTAAGCCTAATTTGGAACTGATCAGTAAACATCTTCAGAACTCCCTCATGTTAGTTACTGCTTTGAATCCTTTTATCGGCTATTATAATTCAGCTAAAATTGCTCAATATGCCTTTAAAAACAACCTAACGCTGAAACAGGCAGCTATCGAACTTAATCTGATGACTGAAGAAGAATTTGACAGCCGGATGAATCTGTTGTAATCCCTTTTTCTGAAATCTGCTATTTATTCATTATAAATAACAATTTATGTATAGAATTTCAAAGAATCAACAACTCACCCCAGATACCTATTTGCTCAAAGTAGAAGCCCCTCGGATTGCCAATTCCGCACAACCCGGTCAATTTGTGATTGTGGTTATTGACAAAAAAGGAGAAAGAATACCTCTGACTATTTGCGATTTTGACCTTGCTTCCGGAACCATTACTTTAGTTATTAAAGCCATTGGAAAATCAACAATAAGAATGGTTCAACTTAAGGAAGGAGATTTTCTCGAAGACATAGTAGGTCCTTTGGGAAAGCCGGCTGCCTGGACTCACACTCCTCTTGAAGAACTTAAAACTCAAAAATTTGTTTTTATTGGAGGGGGTGTTGGTATTGCACCTATTTATCCGCAGGTTAAATGGCTTCACGAAAGAGGAGTCAGGGCAGATGTCATTATTGGAGCACGTTCACAAAATATGCTGATTTTTGAAGATGAACTTCGCAGCATGTCTGACAATCTATATGTTACCACTGATGATAATACAGGCAAAATCACCGGTTTGGTTACAGATGTTTTAAGAGACCTGATAGAAAATAAAGGCATAAAATATGACAAAATCATTGCCATTGGGCCGATGATAATGATGAAATTTGTGGTGGATGTTGCAAAAGAGTTTGCTATTCCATCTGTTGTCAGCCTCAATTCGATGATGGTTGATGGCACAGGGATGTGTGGTGCCTGCAGAGTTACCGTTGGGGGTAAAACCCGCTTTACTTGTGTTGATGGTCCGGAATTTGATGGAGAGTTGGTTGATTTTGATGAGTCAATGCGTCGTCAGGCTTTATTTGCTACTGATTTCGGAAGGAAATTCATTGAAAACGAGGAAAAAAATGAAAATCATATTTGCCATATTGGTGGAATAACAGATGTTATTCCCGATAGAAAAAAAAGAGTTCCCGTCAGGGAACAAATGGCTGCAATCCGCAAGACTAACTTTAATGAAGTTTGCTTTGGGTACAATGCAGAAGAAGCGATATTAGAAGCTAAAAGATGTCTTCAATGCAAAAAACCATTCTGTGTTGATGGCTGCCCTGTCAGGATCAATATTCCTGAGTTTATTAAATGTGTCGCAGAAGGACAGTTTGATGAAGCAGCAAAAGTAATTGACCGTGATTCGGCTTTACCGGCAGTTTGCGGTCGCGTATGTCCTCAAGAGACACAGTGTGAAATGAAGTGCATTCTCGGACGCAAAGGAGACCCTGTCTCAATAGGTAAATTGGAAAGATTTGTAGGTGACTGGTCAAGAGAGCATCAACTGATTTTAAGAGAACCTATTCCAAAAAATGGTCACAAAATTGCCGTTATTGGCAGTGGTCCCGCAGGCATCACCTGTGCCAAAGAATTGCTTATAAAAGGATATGAGGTTACCTTATTCGAAGCCCTTCATGAATTCGGGGGTGTTTTGGTATATGGAATTCCTTCCTTCCGTCTTCCTAAAGAAAGTGTTGTAAAATACGAAATTGAGAATGTTCGCAAATTAGGTGCAAAATTTGAAAAAAATGTGGTTGTTGGAAAGACAATCTCGATTGATCAGCTTTTAAATGAAGAAAAATTTGAAGCAATTTTTATTGGAACAGGAGCCGGTCTTCCCAATTTCATGAACATTCCCGGCGAAAATCTTAATGGAGTCCTTTCCGCCAACGAATTTCTGACACGGAATAATCTTTTATTTGCTTATAAAGAAGGTTATGACACTCCAAATTTCATTGGCAAGAATACAACCGTTGTTGGAGGTGGTAATGTTGCAATGGATGCTTCCAGAACGGCTTTAAGACTTGGAGCAAAGGTTCAGATTGTATACCGGCGCTCTGAAGCTGAATTACCCGCACGTATTGAAGAAGTTGAACATGCAAAAGAAGAAGGAATAGAATTTCATCTGCTATGTAATCCAATAGAAATTTTGCCGGATGATAAAGGGCAGGTTAAGGGTATTAAATGCATACGAATGTCATTGGGAGAACCCGACGCTTCGGGAAGGAGGAAGCCTGTAGAAATACCCGGATCAGAATTTATTCTGGAGACTGACATGGTGATTATGGGTATCGGAACCTCCCCCAACCCAATGATTGCAAATAATACGCCCGGATTGGAGATAAATAAATGGAAGTGTATTGTCATTGACGAACAAACCGGACAAACTTCACGAGAAAGAATATTTGCCGGCGGCGATGCCGTCAGTGGTGCTGCTACCGTTATTTTAGCTATGGAGGCAGGCAAGCTGGCAGCCTCTTCTATCGATAAATTTATTCAAAATGATGCTAAATAATTGATTGTTTGGGATGCTGTTTGTAATGAATTATCTTGTTTCTTTTTGACCTGTAAATAATTTTAATCTATGAAACATAAAATATCGTGCCTGGAAGATATCATTTCGCTATTCCCTGATAACTTAACGGAAGAACAAATTGCCAAAGCTAAAACATTGTTTTATAAGCAACTTGCATTGGAAGCTCATCAATTTTACGGAGGAAAAATGCAAACCATCCCCAAAGCCCCTATTTATGGATTGAACTGGTTTAATGTGTGGTACACACCGGGCGTTTCTGCTGTTTCCACGACAATCAGAGATGACAATAATGCCTCTTTTTTACTGAACAACCGGAAAAACATGGTCGCTGTTGTTAGTGACAGCACCAGAGTACTGGGTGATGGTGACTGCACTGCTCCGGGCGGTCTCGGTGTAATGGAAGGCAAAGCAATGTTGATGAAGTTTTTGGGGGGCGTTGACGCTGTTGCTCTCTGTATCGATAGTAAAGATAAGAACGGCAATCATTCAGCAGACAAAATTATTGACTTTGTCAAAATGGTTCAGCCGAGTTTTGGGGCTATTAATCTGGAAGACATTTCACAACCCAACTGCTTTAAAGTGCTTGACATTCTTAGAGATGAATGCAATATTCCGGTATGGCACGATGATGCTCAGGGAACCGCCTGTGTCACTTTAGCAGGAGTTATCAATGCTTTAAAATTAGCCGATAAAAATCTGCAAAATGCCAGAATAGTATTGTACGGCGCAGGTGCCGCCAATACCAGCATTGCCCGCCTTATGATTGCCGACGGAGCAAAATCGGAAAATATCATCATGTTTGATGATAAAGGAACCCTTCATGATGGGAGAACTGATTATCAGAATAATCCTCAATACTACCGCCAATGGGATTTGTGCAAAATCACCAACCCAAATCATATTCTCACTCAAGAAGATGCATTCAAAGGTGCCGATATTGTGATTGCGCTCTCAAAACCGGGGCCCGATACGTTAAAAAAAGAGTGGATTTCTCTGATGTCTCCCAAATCGATAGTTTTTGCTTGTGCCAATCCGGTTCCTGAAATTTATCCCTACCTTGCCAAAGAAGCAGGGGCTTTCATTGTGGCAACGGGCAGAGGCGATTTTCCCAATCAGGTTAATAATTCTATCTGTTTTCCTTCAATATTAAAAGGGACTTTATTGGTCTCTTCAATGAAGATTACCGATAACATGGCTATCAGAGCCGCTCACTCAATTGCGGAATTTGCCCAATCACGAGGGATATCCCCTGATAATATCATGCCAAATATGCTTGAAAGTGAATTATTCCCGACTGTTGCTGCAGAGGTTGCCATGCAGGCTATTCAAGATGGAGTAGCATTGAATATAAAATCTAAATCAGAAGTCTATCATACTGCAAAACAAGATATCGAAGAGAGTCATGCAATCACCCGATTCTTACAGGAAAAAGGATTCATTAAGGAATTTCCGGAAGAAATAATACTCAATGTGGTGAAAAAAGTTGAAAAAATGCTTTAAACAGGCATAAAATTCCCTAATATTTCTGCCAATATCACCCCTAAATAGGTGCCTATTGCATAGCCAACCAAGCCTATTACAATTCCACTGATCAGTACTTTTTTATTTTTCATGGCTTCCACAATTGGCGGAATAAAGGGAGGCGAACAAAGCAGTCCGATATGGGCAACAGCAAATAAATCTCCAGGCACTTTGGTAATTCTTGAGAAAATAATATGCAACACAACCGATGTGATCAGAATATACAATATAAAGTAAAATATATTCATTGAAGTAGTGTTGATGCTGTATATATCAAACTGTGAAGCAACCACCACACTGAAAATCAGGATAAAGAACATCCCCAGTTCAAAAGTTTTGGGAAGTTCCCGAATCGGTTTATAAAAAGAGGCTGCAATTGCTAAAGTAGTAATAGTTAAAATGATAACCAATTCATTTAATTTTCCGGTTATCAATAATGACAACCCGGCTCCAATTCCCAAGAAAACGATAGAGATCAACAAGGAAAGCAATAATTTAGGGAAGACCTTTTTAGTAAACATACCTCCGTAATTTTCAATTCCATTTTCTTCAAATGCCTTAATTTCTGTTGATTCAACAGTGGTTGACTTATCTTCAAAGGGCATTATCCATCTAAAAAACTTATATCCACCGGCAACCAAAAACATAATAAATGGAAAAGTAACCAGCATTTCAAAAGTATAGGCCAAGGTAATAGTCGTTGGATCAACATTTAGGGCTTGTCCTAAAGCAAAAAAATTCATTGTTCCCCCGGTATAGATTCCCGTCATCATTCCGGCAATATTTGCCAAATTATCTACTCCTGAATTTCTAAAAATAAAAAAGGCTGAGACAACCGCAATAATAATTGACAAAACACCCCCCAATAAAGCAGCAATTGTTTTAGGGAGAGACTTCGTCCACAGTTTAAAATCACAATTAAATAACATCAATGGGATGGCCAACGGAACCGCAATATTCTGAATCCACTTTTGAATGGATGACATTGTCTCAGCATCCGGGGCATCTCCAACTGGGACAAATCCCACCAAAGCCATAATTATACCAACTGCATAAGCCAAAATCACCGTTCCAATCTGTTTGATGATTTTATACTTACGAAATAAATAAATGATTAAAATTGGAGATAGAACGTAAATAAGAGTAATAATAATGACATTCATATTTTTACTATTTAAGATTTAACATGAAATAAACCATTTGCGGGACAAAAATAAACATTTATTTTTAATCAATAACATTTATTAACATTTTTTGCGCCTAAAATTTCACTTCTTATTTCATTTATCATAAAGGATTATGTTATGATTAATTAATTTTGCGGGATTAGTTTGACACTTTACCAAAAATAGATTGTTAATATTTTTAGAAGTACGCAAAATAAATAATGCTTGTTGGTATTCACAAAATGATAGCCAAGTGTCTTTATGAAATCGGGTTCATCAAGCCAACGTGGAATATTGTCAATATAATAAGGGAATTATTCCTCTTTATCAAGATTGTTCTTCTTTTTAATTCTCTTGTGAATATAAAAACCGATAATATAACCAAGTAGCACTCCGACAATTGCACCTATCATCAAAGGAAACTTATTAGGAATATCTAGAAAAAATATCAACAGAATGCAGATTCCGACCAATAGAGTAAAGCGAAATACGTGGTTCATAGCATCTTAATTTATTGACATTAATATTAGGTAAATCTATTAAATTGCTAAACTAAAGCAAGATCACTTCAGTTTTGCAATTTTCTCTTTCAATATTTTAATTTTATCTTCTGCATCTGCCTGTTTTTTGCGTTCAAGAGCAATAACAGATTCAGGAGCGCTATTGACAAATTTTTCATTGGACAATTTTTTCAAAACCGACTGCAGAAAACCTTCCGCATATTTAAGGTCGGCGTTTAATTTCAGCAATTCCTCTTCTTTGTCAATATTTTCGGAGAAGGGAATAAAATATTCCACATTTTGTTCAAGGAAAGAAATAGCATCATCCACTTTATCATTTAGCAAACTTTTGAGCAATATTTTTCTGAGTTCTGATTCTGCGGATATCTTCCACAACTTTCTGGGCATTTTCAAAACGGAGCAACAGCTCATGATTACATTCTGAAGGATCGAACTGAGGCATTTGTGTCAGCATAATAGCTTCATTTTCATTTCTTTCCCTAAGGCTATGCCAAATTTCTTCGGTAATAAAAGGCATAAAAGGATGTAATAGCTGCATCAGTTTTTCAAATATGTCAATAATGCCCGAATATGTTATGGCATCAATTGGTTTTTGATAAGGAGGTTTAACAACTTCGAGAAAGTAGGAACAAAAATCGTCCCAAATTAATTTATAGACACCCATTAGAGCATCTGACAGGCGATATTTTTCAAAATCATCATTAATCTGATTAGCAACAAGATTCATGCGATTATTAAAGCAACGGATTGCAATAGCAGCATGATCAGGCTGCGTTCCGTTTTCAGCTATCTCCCACCCTTTCACGAGGCGGAAAGCATTCCACACCTTATTGCAGAAATTACGACCTTGTTCGCACAACGATTCATCGAACAGGAGGTCATTACCTGCAGGAGAGCTCA
>JAGVVH010000174.1 GCA_019135895.1 Bacteroidota bacterium
TCGGCAGTGTCCCCCTGAACTGGCCGATGACCTGACTAATAATACCCTTGCCGACAAGGAACTCCTTGCCCAATACAAACGCATTGAACAACTCAGCAACGAAGACAAATATCTTATCTCTTTATCAACTCTTTCCTGCTCTCTGCGGAGATTCAGAAAAATTTGGTACTCTGATTCAGTAAAAAAGCCTCCGAAATGGAAGGCTTGAGAATTTTTATCCTTATAATACTAAATTATTTGCGCATTAGAAAAGTATAATAAACAAACTATTTAAATCATATTATTTTTCCTTTTTATGAATTAAATACATATTTTTATCATAACTATACTGCTCTTGCATTAACAAAAAAATACGATCATTTTGCTCAATTGTAGTATGTACTTTGTCATATAATGCAAGCTGAAATGGATGGTCAAAATAGGGTGTATCAAAGAAAAAATGCCAAAATTTTTTAATTGAAGTATCATCATATAAGCCTAAAACAGATAAAAATGGTTCTGTATTAGTGAGAAATTGAGTTTGCATACAATTCTGAAAATAATTAATAGCATCGGCTTCCCAATGAGCATTCAAACAAATGTTAATCATTTTTTTATAATACAATTCCGTTGGTATATTATTTGAGAGCTTACAAAAAAATATAATATGATTATAAGCACTATCGTAAAGATATTGAGGCCTATTTGTTTGATCATTCCAACCATAGATAGAATTAAATATTTGGAAATTATCCGGAAATACATCAAAAAAAAGTTGTTTTGATACTTCCCCATCATCAGAAATTGCTTTATCATAATATTGAACGAGTGACAATACTGTTTTCTGTATTGTATCTTGTGAATAGACTGTTGGGAATAAAAACACTATATTTATGTATAAGAGTAATGTAAGTTTTGGCTTCATTTTTTTATAGCATTAAAGATATTAACCCTAATATTAGAATAACCTTTATCTTTTATATAATTGTTTAATTTATTTAAAGTGGTTACACTATTTCCAACAAAATCTTTGTCTTTTGTAGATCCTATTAGTAAGCATCCTCTAGTGTCCTTTGGATAATTTCCATTATGAATAAGTATTCCTCTTTCTTTTGCCACATTATCGTTAAATAATTTCGGAACTCCAGGAAAATCTGTTCCATCATTTTTCATAACATTATAGCTGCCTTCAGGAATTCTTTGATTTTGTCCAGATTTTTCTGTTGAAGGGCCTTTGGGTTCAAGGAAAAATCCACTACTAAGTTCTCCTTCTTTCGCATCTGGAATATGAAAAGCACTTATTGTACTCTTTTCTGTCTCAGATATTCTGAATGAATTAATATTATGTTTACCGTCTCTATTAATGGACTGTGTTTGTGCAGTTACAAATTCTCCCTTATCATTGGTTGTTCCAATGTTATAATAGTCTGCTTTGGTTCCACCTTTATCTCCAACCTTAGTAAAATTTCCGGTAGTAGTATTTAATTCCCATTCCTCCTCTCCATTTGGATCAATAAGTTTTATCGGGTTATTGCTACAATAGACGTAATTTGAGAGATTCGGGTATTTATCGCTCATAGGGTCAACAGAAAGCCAGATGCTTAAATCACTGTTATAATACCTTGCCCCGAAGTACGAATATCCGGTTTCAATATCTTTTTCCTTGGCAGAAAAGGTGTAGCGGGAGTTGAAGGAGGTGAGGCGCTGGTCAATCTGCTCCTCGCCATACGGCAGATAGTGCAGGTGCTGGATGGCTTCACCGTCGGTGTAGGTTATCCACGTGCCGCTGCCGAGACCTGTGCTGAGCCTTGTCGAAGCATGGTTGCCGAGCAACGTCGAAGCATGGTGGCTAACCGCCGGCAATTTAGTATCAGAAGAGAAATTTATTTTCAGGCAACCCATATCGGATTCGGTTATCATGGGGCAAAGGTAAGAAATGTTTTGATACGATAAACATAATTTTAGAGGCACTCCGAAAAGATAGATTTTTTAGTTAATTTCCATATATTTGTTTCAAATCAAACCTTTCAATTTGTTTAATAAGTATTTCCTTATCAACAGAATCTCTGTTGTTATTAACCGAATACGTATTTAATTCTTCAAGAATGGCATCTTTATTTGTATATCTTAGCTTTGTTAAAATATAATTATTAAAATCTGATGAAAAATAATCAGAACTCCATGAAAACACCTTATACAAACTATCAGATAATATTTTATTTATACTATCTCTTTTTTCATACTCTTTTTTCTGATGATATATTCCGGATTCAAAATTTTTTAGGTTAAAATTATAATTTCTTCCCAAATATTCCTTTTTCAGATTATCCGGTAATGATTTTATGAAATCATATCCCTCCCTAAAAAGATACAGCTTTTCACATAGATATATTTTATCAAAA
>JAGVVH010000560.1 GCA_019135895.1 Bacteroidota bacterium
TATGGGATCACCTATTTATTATGTCTAATTATCAGTTGGATGTAGATGCTCCTTTCCCAAAACCATCTCCTGTTAAAGGAGCCCCTATTTTTAGCGAAACTAATTATTTTAGAAGGAAGATTTCATATAGAACTTATGGACGTAATTTAGAAAACATTATTAAAACGGTTTCTTCATACCCTGAAGAGGTAAGAGCCGAAATGAGTAAGGTGCTGGCCAATCAATTAAAAAAAATGTATCTTTTATATAATAGGGATTCCGTTGAAGACAAGTTTATTATTCAGCAATTGAGAGAGATGTCGGGAGGAAAATTGACCCTGCCTGATGATTTTGTGTTAGAATCTACCAAAGAGATTCTTCGACTTAATCAGATGGCACTCATTGCTTGCAAACCAGTTAATACTAAAAAATTAAAGAGAAAAAAGAAGAAAATTTTATAAAAGGTGAAGTTTGTTGAAATTCAAAACGTTACTAAGCGTTTTTCGAACCATTTAGCTTTAAATAAGATATCCTTTTCGATTAATAAAGGGGTCGTTTTTGGTTTGCTAGGTCCTAATGGAGCCGGAAAAACTACTCTGATTAGAATTCTGAATCAGATAACAGCTCCGGACAGCGGAAATATTTTATTTGAAGGTCATCCTATTAAAAGGACTGATATTGAAAGAATTGGATATTTACCGGAAGAAAGAGGTCTTTATAAAAAGATGAAAGTAGGGGAGCAGGCACTCTATCTTGCCCAACTAAAAGGCTTATCCAAAGAAGAAGCCATAAAAAGGCTACATTACTGGTTTAAAAAATTTGAAATATCCTATTGGTGGGAACGCAAAGTTGAAGAACTTTCAAAAGGAATGCAGCAGAAAGTGCAGTTTATTACCACGATTATTCATCAACCTGAATTCCTTATCTTTGATGAGCCTTTTAGTGGTTTTGATCCTATTAATGCCAATTTGATGAAAGAAGAGATACTGGAACTGAAGAAAAAAGGAGCGACCATCATTCTTTCAACTCACAATATGGCTTCAGTAGAAGAGATTTGTGATGATATTGTATTGATAAATAATGCAGAAATAATTTTGGATGGAAATCTTGCGGAGATTAAAACAGCAAGCAAACTGAATCAATTCCAAGTTGAAGTGGGTGATATTGATAGTGATATTGTCAATTTATTACCGACAGAGTACGAAATCCTCGGTACTGAAAAAATGAATGGCTATACTTTATTTACCATGAAAATTTCACAAAATGCTACTCCAAACCAATTGCTTCAGTTTTTTATTGGTCATGCTTCTGTTCATTCTTTTAAAGAGATACTTCCTTCTATGAATGAGATTTTTATCGATAAAGTAAATTCTTATAACAAGTCTCATCAACATGAATAAAACATTACTCATCATTGCACGTGAATATTTGACACGTGTGAAAAAAAAGTCATTTATTGTAATGACTATTTTGGGTCCAATTCTTATGGCAGCCCTGATTATTGTTCCTGTCTATATTTCTAATAAGAATTTAAAAGAAGTTAAAATATTGGTGGTTGATGAGAATGAATTTTTTATCAACAATTTTACTGATACCAAAAAAGTTGTTTTTTCTTATCGTTCGGGTGATATTGAAAAATTTAAGAAAGATTGTCTCGTATCAGGGCAGTATGATGCTATTCTTCATATTTTGGAAGGAACTCAGTCGCTGAAATCTAATCTGTATTTTTTTGAAGAACCTCCGATGAACTTGAGGTCTAATATTGAAAGTCAAATGGATAAGCTGCTTTTTGACAAAGTACTTAAGGACTCCTTTAATATTGACCCGGCCAAATTTGAAATTATCAAGAATACTACCCGTTCTTCCATTGCTATGATTCAGACTGATGAAACCGGAGCGGAAAAGAAAAATTTTACCGAACTCAACCGCATAATCGGAATGATATGTGGATTTGCAATATACATTTTCATCTTTATGTTTGCTTCTCAGGTTCTTCGCAGTGTGTTGGAAGAAAAGACCAGCCGTATTGTGGAGGTCCTAATATCTTCGGTAAAGCCCGTTCAGCTGATGATGGGGAAAATCGTCGGGGTTGCTTTGGTGGGGCTTACTCAGTTTGCTTTATGGGTAGTGTTGACATTAGTTATTGTTCTGGGCGTTCAGATAACTAATCCTGGTTTTTTCAATAAAGAACAGATTGCCATGGAAATGCCTATTTCTCCGGATGGCACTTCTGAATTTATGCCCACGGCAGATGAAATTGAAAGTTATCAGGATAATCAAGGTATAATGGAAATGATTAATGCCTTTTATGATATTTCTTTTACCCAGATTATATTGTCATTTTTGTTTTATTTTCTATTTGGCTATTTGGTATATGCAGCCCTTTTTGCTGCTGTGGGTTCTGCAGTGGACAATGAAGCAGACTCCGGACAGTTCACTATGCCCGTTACCATCCCGCTGATATTGACGATGGTCTTAATAATGCCTATGGCCGAAGATCCAAACGGTGCTTTGGCCTGGTGGATGTCCATGATCCCGCTTACCTCACCTGTAGCCATGCTTATTCGATTGCCATCAGGCGTTCCGGCATGGGAACTGATGCTTTCAATGGGAATATTACTTTTGTTTTTCTATTTCTGCGTATGGTTTGCAGCCAAAATATACAGAACAGGTATCCTTATGTATGGTAAAAAACCAAGCTATAAGGAATTATGGAAATGGATCCGATATTAATAGTTTGATTTAATTGTGTCGGGGTCAATGGTCAATATTCGCCATTTACTGCGATCTTCTATATCTTTTTTCTTAAAGATCTTTTCATTTTCTTTGCGAACATTTTCTTTCACATTAGTTGTTTGACTGTCACTAGAGTGCTTAACCATTTCTGCTGGGTTATTTTGTTCATTACTATATAAAGCAGCAGAATCAAGAACTTCAAGAGGCTTTGGTAGAGATGAATCGCAGGGATTCGAAACTTCTTTAACAATCAATGAATCAGGGACCTCCTGATTAGAATTGCTTTTTATTCCGAAATATAAAGATACTCCAATTAATCCTGCACCTGCAACAGAAAACAAGGCAATTCGCAGACCTGATACAGAACTTTTGATTCCCGCTTTCAATGCAAATCTCTTCCAGTATGCCTCTTTGAAAGGATAATGAACAGATTCCGTTTTCTCTTTAAATAACTGATCAAAATTTGTCATATACTAGTCTGTTTCTTCAATCTTATATATTCACTTTTATTCGTTTCTCATGGCAAGAATCTCTTTTTTCAATTTTGTTCTTGCGAAGTTGAGATGCCAGTGTGAGGTTCCCTCTTTTATATTGAGCATTTGAGAAATCTCCGTATGCGAGTAATTCTCAAAAACATAAAGATTGAAAACATTTTTGCTCATTGGCGGTAGTTGTTGGATAAGCTGCATCAGCTCATCTCCTGACATTTTGCTTAAAGCCGTGTTCTCATCAAAACTTTCAATCTCCATTTCCGGCACACTATTGAACTGAACAGTATCCACCAAAGTTTTATATTTTCTTTGATAGTCAAGTGCCGCATTAGCCATCACACGTTTCATCCATGCTTCGAAAGAACCTCTGTTTTCATATTTGTCAAGGTTTGAAAAAATCTTTAAAAACCCCTCATTGAGCATATCCTGAGCTTCATCATAGTTGGTTGCATAGCGCATGCAAACATTGAACATCAAGCTATAGTAACTTTTAAACAACTTATGTTGGGCAGCACTTTTATTAGCAATACAATCCGCTATGAGTTCACTGATTAGTTTGTTATCGTTGCCTTGAATGTTCATTTTATAAACGTAATTTTTTAAAAGAATCTTGGGTGTTAAGTTCTTTTTTTAGTAATTATCTCTAAAGTCACGTTTCATATTAAATTTAAGATCCTGAAGCACAGCTGCTTTAACATTGATGGTAAAACTCCATCCTTTTCTTGTCCCGAAAGGAATCCAATTAAATCGCATCTCCCAACAGTGTAAATCCCGATAGATGTCAAGCGAGGTATAGGAGAGATCTTTCTGAGTAAAATCGTACCCTGATGTAAATCCAACTTTCCACTTCTTGGTGATGTTTATATCCCCACTGACATTAAACGTCTGAATGATGTTATTCGTATATTTGTCCTTGGAAACGCCAAGATAATAGTAGTAGTTGTCGCCGGTTGCATAGGCAAAAGTGTAATTAAGAGTGATAGACCAGGGATTGCTAAAGTCAGGACGACGATTTGGCATTCCAAGAGTATTTTCGGTAAATACTGTCCCTTGATCATCAGGGACTTCATTAGCAGGTTTATCTTTAGATTTTCCTTTAAAAAGGTTTTGGTCTAAAGTCCAGTTCAATCCTATGCTGATATCCGAAGATGACAAACGGTAAAGCCTTTTATTGACTTTCAACTCTGTCTGATTGATTCGTCTGCCATTGGGGCCAATAACATAAGGGTCGAAAGCAAGGTTGAAAGTAATGTAAAGCTGTCTGAATAAGGTGCTTCTTCCCGAAATAGTAAGAGGCGCCCATCGGAGAGAGTCTGCAGCAAAATTATAATATGTCGAGATATTGAGATTATCGAAAATTACGATCTTTTTAGTTCCGGTGATGGTATCTTTTCTGGAACGTATTTTGATTTCGACATTGTTTCCGATACTGATTTTAGCATTTGCCTGAGTGTTTGAGGATACTCCTCCGAAAATGGAGTTGTCAAAATAAGAATAGGTGATTTCTTCTCCGGTTATGGTATTGAAATAGGTTCCGAAACTTTTTTTACTCAGGTTTGGGGAATAGGTGAAACTAAGATTGGGTGTCATTACGTGCCGCAAGGCTTTGAGTCCACCTTTTTTAAATTGATACATAAAATAGACCTTAGTGTTTAATGAGGTACTCATGCTAAGGTCATGAAGAGCATAGAAATTTCTTTTAAATACTTCGTTAACCGTTCCGGTTACTTCTCCTAAAGTGTCGGTAGAAGTTGTAAAAATTTTTTCTGTTGACTGTAGGTACCATTTTTCAGTAAGGGTTACAGAGGTATTCCAATTTATAAGTTTGGCAATTTTGATGGGGATATTTAAGGGAATCGTATGTCTCATGCCTAATTGCAGATTTCCCCAAGTTTCAGGCAATAGCAACAAAGAGTCGTAGGTTGCAATCTGATTCATAAACTGAGAAGTCCATTTCATGGAAATGTTGTCATACCATTTTAAAGAACCGCTCTTATCTTTTTTTCTGAATGGATAAAACTGATTGACAGACATACTCAGGTCGGGGAGTGCCAAATTAACAATTCCGGTTTGAGTGTTCTGAGAGTACGAAACAGAAGCATCCAAGAAGAAAATCCCCTTTGCATTAGTCGAAAAATTGAGTTTGGATGTATATTGATTAGATAAATAGTCATTTACACTTGAGGGATTGTAGGTGTTAAAAGTTCTGCTGACAATATCAATATGGGCAGAAAAACGTGTTGTGGGATGCGATTTGGCATCTTGCTGATGGTCCCAGTAAAATTTGAAGTCGTTGGTGTGATAGAATGACTCAGTGTGACGTTCTCCGAAGTAGTTCTGTGCAAAACTTAGATTAACAGTCCCTTTGCATTTGTAGCGGAAGACATAATTTGACCTTACCTTGGCAGCCCAACTACCCCGAGTATAAATATCTCCCACCAAAGTTAAATCAAAATTATCGCTGATGCCAAAATAGAACCCTCCGTTTTCGAAATAAAAACCACGGTTGGAGGATTCCCCGATTGTGGGCATTACAAAGCCCGATTTACGTCCTTTTTCCAATGGAAAAAAACCGAAAGGAATCGCTAAAACTGTTGGGACTCCATCAAAACTGAGCCATGCCGGTCCTGTAACGATTTTATCATTAGGTAACACCTTTGCCTTAGAGAAAGCAATATCAAAGTGTGGCTGTTCCAATTCACAAGTGGTATATTTTCCTTTCTTGATAAAAGTAGTATTGTCTTGTAACTTCTTAACCTGTTCTCCATGAATATATCCCTCACCCTCAGTGGTAATCACATCGGTAATCTTTCCTTTTTTGGTAGTAAAATTATATCTCATTTCATGAGCACGGTAGGAAGCCCCTCCTTGTTTAAATACCGGATGTCCCGTAATGATTCCCTCATCATCTGAGATTCCACTTGCATATAATTCATTATTAGAAAAATCAATCTCTATGTAATCTGCCTGTAATTCCATATCCTCATAATAGACAACCGCATTTTTATAAAGGTAGGCTTTACGCCTCTTGATATCCATCCTGATAGAGTCCACTGCGTTGTAGGTAACTGAATTGGTAATTGCATTGGGGGATGCTTTTTTTGCAGAAATTGGAGATAATTTGACAGAATCAAGCTTTGAAGAGTCTCCATTTTGTGATGGTTGAATTGATGTTAAGGAATCAATCCGAATAAGAATTGCGGAATTATCAATTGTCGTATCAACCTCCTGAGCCCTTAGAGAAAAGGATAAAAGACTGACTATAAAAAATATAGAGTACCTAAATAAATATGAACAATCGAATAGGAATAATTTTTTTCTCAAGCTGCTCGTTATTTTTTTTATTAAGGTATTTTTGTAAAATTAAAAGTTCCAAAAATAGTCAAAAGTTTTCAAGTTATGAACATAAAAACGATCCTTTTATTATTTGTGTTATTAACTTTTTTTAACTTAGCAACTTATTCTCAGCAAGGAGAGAAAGTTGCAAAAGTAGTTATTGATGCCGGTCATGGGGGAGAGGATTCAGGATGTTTGGGTAAGAAAAGTAAAGAAAAAAATGTTAATCTTACAGTGGCACTCAAGCTTGGAAAACTCATTACGGAGAATTATGAAGATGTAAAAGTAATCTATACCAGAAAAACAGATGTTTTTGTTGAGTTATACAGGCGAGCTCAGATTGCTAATGATAACCATGCTGATCTTTTTATTTCTATTCATTGTAATGCTGCTGAAAACAAAAGTGCTCACGGTATTGAAACTTATGTGATGGGACTTCACAAAACTGAAGCTAATCTTGCAGTTGCAAAAAAAGAAAATGCAGCAATTCTACTGGAAAAGAATTTTGAAAATAACTATGAAGGGTTTAATCCGAATTCTCCGGAGGCAGATGTTATCTTTTCATTGTTTTCTTCTGCCTATTTGAAAAATTCGGTATATGTTGCCTCAAAAATTCAAAGAAATTTATTACAAAGTACAGGACTTAACGACAGGAATGTTTTGCAGGCCGGTTTTTGGGTCTTATATAAAGTTGCAATGCCTAGTGTGCTGATTGAATTGGGCTTTTTGTCAAATGCAAAAGAAGAACTTTTTTTGATTCAAGATGATGGGCAAGATATTATGGCCACTTCTATTTATAATGCTTTTGTGGATTATAAGAATTATATGGAAGGAACTCAAAAAAATGGCTTGCCCATTAAAAAATTTGTACCTGAAACAAGTCCCGAAATTAATGGAAAAGATTCTCTCTCAAATAATGGAAATCTAAAAGAAAAAGATATTGCTGCAAATGCTTCTGAAAATAGTTCTATTGATTCAATGCAGGTTAAATTCAGAGTGCAATTTTTGGCAACCCCGGAAAACCTTTCACTTAAAAATGCAGATTTTAAAAATATTCCCTGTGTGAAAAAGTTTTATGAAAATAAGCTTTGGAAATATACTTCAGGGGATGAAGTTGACTTCGAAAGTATTAAAAAGATTCTGCTTGAAGTTAAAAAATATTTTCCGGATGCTTTTGTTGTTGCATTTCATAATGAACAAAAAATTTCCGTTACTGAAGCACAAAAATTGATAAAAAAATAATATCTTTGCACTTCGTAATAAACCACAATTAAATCATTATAAAGGTTTAATTACTTTTAACTTAATGTCTTTATCAAATGAATAATAAAGCTTCCAAGAATAGCAATGCGGAAAAGGATATAAAAAAGAGTCGCGTTGCACTGTTTTGTATTGCTGCTATACTGATTTTTTATATTGGTGCAAATTTTTTAAAAGGGCTCGACCTTTTTAGTAAAAAAACCTACTATTATGCTGTTTTTGATAATGTGGGAGGATTGCTGGCAGGGAATCCGGTTTTTGTTAACGGTTATAAAATAGGAAAAGTTACCGATGTTAAAATGGTGAGTGATAACCCTGTTAAAATTTGTACAGAGATGTTAATTATGGAAGATATTGATATCCCGGAAGATTCAAAATTTGTGGTTGCTCCTAAAGATCTTCTCGGAGGAAATATCATGAACCTGATGATGGGAACTTCCAGCCGATTTGCAAAAAATGGAGATACTTTGGCTTGTGATGTTATACAACCTTTATCTGCCGGTATCGATGATATGAAATTTAAAATCAATAATATTCTCTCTTCTGTTGATACTATTGGCTTGTCTCTTAAAAATGTGTTGAAAGATGATGATGGGGCTAAAAACTTGGCACAAACACTCAAAAATATTGAGCAAATTACGGGTAATCTTGATAGAATGATTGCGCAAAATGAAGCTAAAGTGGGGCGTTTGGTCACAGACCTGACAACCTTCAGCAATACACTTAAATCAGCATCTCCTGAATTGAAAAATGTGATTTCAAATTTTAATGCGATTTCAGATACTCTTGCAAAAGCAAATATAGCAGGAGTTATTTATAATGCCAATAAAACAATATCTGACATTGATATAATGGTGAGAAAAGTTAATGATGGGAAAGGTGATATCGGTCAACTAATGAATAACGATACTTTATATAAAAACCTGGAAGCTGCAACTAACAATCTTAATTTGCTTCTTAAGGATATTAAGCAAAATCCGGGAAGATATGTTCAGGTGAGTGTTTTTGGAAAGAAAGATAAATAATAAATAAAAAATATTTTTTCGGCTTATATAATAGATTTTGTCGAAAATATGATAATCTGTAATGAATATGGCTTTAGAAATTAATGGAAGACTAATCCAAAAATTAGAATTGCAATCTGGAATGAGTAAGTCGGGTTCTAATTGGCAAAAACAGGAGTTTATAATTGAAACGGATGAACAATATCCTAAGAAAATTTGTGCAAACTTATGGGGTGATAAAATAGATATGCTTTCTTCAATCAATATCGGAGATAATGTAGTTCTCTCATTTAACCTTGAATCAAGAGAATATAACGGAAAATGGTATACGGATGTTAAAGCGTGGAAACTCGAAAAGCAATCTGTAAACCAATCAACAACTCAATCTTCTCCCGATACAATTCCAATGCCTTCAGATTCTGACGATTTTCTTAGCATATCAGCTGAAGACGATGTTAATGACTTGCCCTTTTAATCATGTTTGGGGTTTGTAATCTCTCGGTTATTCCTCTTAGGAGTGAGCCATCTGAAAAAGCAGAAATGAGTTCTCAACTTCTGTTTGGAGATGCTTATTCAATTCTTGAAAAAAAAGAGAAATGGCTTCTGATTAAAACTTTTGACTGTGGTTTTGAGGCATGGATGGATGCAAAACTTCATAACCCTCTCCATGAAAAAGACCTTGACGCTTACCTGCTAGCCGACAAATATATGGTTAAAGATTTGCTTTTTTTTATTACAGATTTTGAAACCAATATCAGTTTTCCCATTTTTATCGGATCTTCATTTCCATACCCAAATAATGATTTGTTGATATTGGGAAGTAGCATCTTTATTGTGAAGTTGCCGACTACTCCTGAACCTAAAACTCATCCTGAACTTTCTGAAAAACAAATTTCTATGATGAGTTTTGCTTCAACTTACCTCGAAGCTCCCTATCTATGGGGTGGACGAACTCCTGCCGGTATTGATTGTTCAGGGTTTGTGCAAGTGGTTTTTAAAAGCGTTGGAATTCAATTGCCGCGGAATTCTTCAGATCAGGTTTTATTTGGTGATAATGTGTATTTTGTGGAAGAATCAAAAATTGGCGATGTTGCTTTCTTTCATAATGACGAAGGAAAAATTAATCATACCGGTATCGTTTGTGGAATGAATAAAATTATTCATGCCAGTGGAAAAGTGAGAATTGATTTGCTCGATTCAAACGGAATCTATAATAAAAATTTGGAAAAATATTCTCACAATTTACGTGTAATCAAAAGATTATAAGTGATGAGCCCTCTAATCGGTAATAGTATCGCTCTTCGTGCTATGGAGCCTTCAGACCTGGAACTGCTCTATCAATGGGAAAATGATCCGGAAGTCTGGATTGTTAGTAATACCCAAATTCCTTATTCTAAATATCTGCTTAAAAATTTTATTGACAATGCCGGGCAGGATATCTATTCTTCTAAACAACTCAGACTGATGATCGTAGAGATTACCTCCGGTAAAACTGTCGGAATTATTGATATTTTTGACTTTGATCCTTTTCATCAACGTGCAGGAGTAGGAATACTTATTGATAAAAAATCAAGAAATCATGGCTATGCTTCAGAATCAATATGCCTGGTTAAAAATTATGCCTTTAATGTCTTGTTGATGCATCAACTTTATTGCAATATTTTGGAGGATAATGAAATAAGCCTTAAACTCTTTGTTAATAACGGATTTTCTGTTTCAGGAAGATGTAATGAGTGGATAAAAACGAAGGATGGTTTTAAGGATGCATTTTTCTTACAATGTTTTAATAATCTCAGAAAGTAATTAATTTTTTCGGCAATGAAAAAAGTCTTTATCGCAGTTTCTCTTCTCATGTTTTCTTTTTTGCTATTTCTTGCTGTCATCTTTTTCTTTCCCAATGTTCAAAATAAAACAACTCAGTCACTATACATCTCTCAACATACTACTTATAGTCAACTACTTAATTCTCTTGAAGAAAATAAAATCCTTAAAAGTGAATTTACTTTTACTATTGCCTCCAAATTGATGCTATATAAAGATATCCTTCCCGGAAAATATGTTTTTTATCCTTCTGAGAATAATTTTAATATGATTCTTACTTTGAGAAAGGGCCAGCATTATCCGGTAAAATTCACTTTTAATAATGTCCGAACCAAAGAAAAATTTGTTGAAAGGGTAGGAGACCGTTTCCTGTTTTCAAGGGAGGAATTAGTTTCAGTTTTGAATGATTCGCAATTTTTGGCAAACTATAATCTGACCCCTGAAAATGCCCTAGCAATTTTTATTCCTGATAGCTATGAATTCTATTTTGATATTACTGCAGAAGATTTCTTTGATAAGATGTACAGTTATTATGAAAGATTCTGGAATGGAAAACGTACTCAAATTGCTGACTCTATTGGCCTTTCTCCTCTTCAGGTTGTGACTCTCGCTTCTATTGTGGAAGAAGAAAATCATCATCCGGAAGAAAAAAGTATTATTGCCGGATTATATATCAACCGTTTAAGAAAAGATATGAAGCTTGAAGCTGACCCTACTGTAAAATTTGCTGTTGGAGATTTTACATTAAAGCGTATTCTACTAAAACACATTTCAGTTAATTCTCCCTATAATACCTATCAACACAAAGGGTTGCCTCCCGGCCCGATTCGTATTCCTGAGAAATCTACTGTTGATTCCGTCCTGAATTTTAAGCAGCACAACTATTTGTATATGTGTGCGAAGGAAGATTTTTCCGGCTACCATAATTTTGCTGTAACGCCTGCTGAACATGCCCGGAATGCTGCAAGATATCACAGCGCCCTTGATAAAAGAAAAATTGAACCCTGATCTTTTTGCTTTTTTTAAACAAATCACATATATCGGACTTCGTAAGATATGGAGGCGTTATAATAAATTATGATCCGGAATCTTTTCTCAAAATTTTTATTCTTAATTTTTTGAGGATCCAAGCTGATATTTGGTTTTTATTCAGAAAAAGCGTACTAAAATATCAATTCTGAATCATTTTTTTTAAAAAAGTTGAATTTTAAATGTGTATAAAAATTTTTTTTATACATTTGTCAACATAGTTTTTGAGTGATTATTAAAGAATTAATGAGCTTCATATATTAAATAGAAGTAATGTCTTTAGTCTTTTTTGTCACTATAACTCGGATATTTTTCTGGGAGGATTTTAAGAAGACAAAATATTACAATATGAAAAAATTAGTTACAAATTTTCAGCTATTAAATCTGTTATTTGTCATTTGTTTTTTATTTTTCTATGTGCAAAGTCGTGCTCAAACTATATGGAACGGTACAAGTGATGTCTCTTGGTATGACTCAACCCAAACTGTTTTAACTATTTCTACTGCTGAGCAATTGGCAGGTCTTGCAACCTTGGTGAATTCCGGAATAACCTTTGCTGGGGTGACTGTAACTCTAGAAAACGACATTTGGCTTAATTCCAATGTGTATAATTTCAACAATTGGGTTCCAATCGGTGGAGATCCGACAGCTACTTCTGAATTTGGGATTATTCCCAATTCTTTTCAAGGAATCTTTGACGGAAATTATCATGTTATACATAACCTATATTGTAATAAAACGGGGTATTTTCAAGCCGGTTTTTTTGGTGCAATCAAGGGTAATGTCACAGTTAAGAATCTTGCTTTTATAAATCCAACCCTTATTGCAATGGGGATGGAAGGAGTCATTACAGGATATGTGGATTATGGAGTTAGTTACATAAAAAACTGTATGATTATTAATGCCTCTGTTACGGGAGGGCCAACTACGAATTACATTGGCTGCCTTATAGGTGGGACAAATAATCTTAATTCTTGTACTGTTTACGTACAAAATTGTGGAATGACCGGAACTGTTTCCGGAAATTATTCAGGTGGTATGGCTGGAAAAGGAGACGCAATCCGCGCAACGAATTGTTATTTTGCCGGTACTATTACGCCAGGAACAGGACAACCAACTAGTTATGGAGGAATGACTGCATGGGGTGGTAATTCGTTTACTAATTGCTATTCCAATATTATGGAAGGTTCATTAGCTTCACGTAGTGGTACCGTAATGAGTTTGTCGGATATGTTATTGTATTCCTTTGTTACAACATTGGGAGATACAATTTATAAAGAAGATTGTGCTCTTAATAACGGATATCCAATTCTTGCTTGGATGCATTGTGGAGTTCCAATAACTGGAATTACTAATATTTGTGTGGGAGAAAGTACTACTTTAACAGCATCCGGATATGAGTCCTATCAATGGAGTACAGGAGCAACAACAACTTCTATCACGGTTTCACCTACAACAACAACCAATTATTATGTGACGGGCACCAATAGCATAAGTCCTTCTTTAGTGGATACAGTGACAGTATTTGTGACCCCACAGGCTGTGATAAATGCTTCTATTATGCCATCATTTGATGGAAATATTCATGGTACAATCTCGCCAAGTACTTCTTCTTTTCCATGCTTGAATACACAACCCATTTCTTACGCCATAACACCTGATTTGGGATGGCATATATTGATGATTGTGGTTAATGATTCCATTTATAGAGGAGAAAATCCGAATGACGGAGCCGTAGTGAATTTTACTTATGATCCTCACGGAACAGTTGGTAATGTAAATGTTTATTTAAGCAATAAGTATACAATTACTACGAGGACTGTATTAAATGATAGTGCAAATACGGTGTTGAACGGAGGAACTCTTGGGTTGGTAACACCATGGGTCTCCGGTGGAGTTGTAAATTTTCAGGCTTTAATTGATACTACTTATCATTTTTATGAAACAGCCAGATATCATATCTATGATGTTGAATTGGATGGGGTTTCTCAAGGACCGATTCATTCATTGGACTTTTTCTCATTAAATGCCCATCATTCTATAACTGTTATTTATTATGATGATTGTGGAATTTCTTCATTCCCTTACAGTCAGAATTTTAATGCATCCTCTTCATATTCTGATTGCTGGTCAAGATTAAGTACCTATTCTTCAACTTATCCCTATCCCATTTCAACTCAGTATTACAGCTCCCCGTACTCATTATTTTTTAGAACCTCTTCCAATACTTATACAATGGCAATTTTACCGCTGATTGATTCTGTAATACCGATAAATTCTTTTCAGGTAAGTTATATGGTAAAATCTGAAACTACATCAGGTACTTTTCAAGTTGGAGTGATGACCGAACCTACAAATGATTCGACATTTGAAGTTGTTGAAACGGTTAATTTTGCTTCTACCAACTGGATGGAAAATTTAACCTATTTATTAGGTTATTCGGGGAATGGACATTATATTGCTTTTAAATGGAGTGGTGCAAATTATTATTCTCTATTTCTTGATGATATCGTTGTTGATTATATTCCGGATTGTGCACCGGTTAGAAATCTTTCCGTTAGCAATATTGCCAGCACATCAGCAATGCTATCCTGGACTAATAGCGTAACCAATCCTAATGGTTATGTGGTTGAATATTCTATTATGGGTTCCGGAAGTTGGGCTTCTGATTTTACAACTTCTAATTCTTGTATTTTAAGCGGCTTATCGGAAACGACTAGATATGAAGCCAGAGTTAAAGCATCCTGTTTATCCTCTGAAAGTGAATGGCTTACTGTTGAGTTTACTACTTTATGTAGTACTTATGAGGGAGATACAATTGGAATCGGAACTAATTCCACTAATGGAGAATATATTCCGACACAGACTTGTTATAAATATTCATGTACAGAACAGATTTTTCGGGCTTCAGAATTAAATTTAAACCCCCAAGAAATTAATACTCTTGCTTTTCAATATTTTTATTCCAACCCGGCAACCAGAAATATTGATATTTATTTGGGGCATACAACAAATTCAGTTTATACAACTACATCAAGTTGGATTCCCGATACAATACTAACAAAAGTATTCAGCGGAAATGTTACTTTTAATAATGAAGGACCAAATTATTGGTTTAAAATAACATTGGATACTGTTTTCCAATATAACGGTATTGATAATTTAGTTGTTTTAGTTGACGATAATACTGGTAGCTTTCATAATACTGGTTCAAAATTTTATACTCACTCTGTTACAGGTAACAGCAGTATTTATTTTTATGAGGATTATACTAATATTAATCCGTCTTCTCCATCTGCTGACTTTTCAGGAGTAGTGGCAAATAGAAATAATATTCAATTTTTGCATTGCGCTCATTCATCTTGTGCTACTCCTAATATTTTTACCGCTGGTAATATTAACTCAAACAGTGTGAATTTGAGTTGGTTTGAGGGAGGAACTTCTTCACAATATGAACTTGAGTATAAAATTTCGACAGATACTACCTGGATTTCTCTCGGGACTGTTGGTAATACTTTATTCAATCTTACAGGGTTAAACCCCGGTACTGCATATGATGTAAGAGTAAGATCAATTTGTAGCAGTTCGGAAGTTAGTGAATGGGCATCGTTGTCTTTTATTACAGCTTGTGATGCAGTATCCATTCCTTATAGAGAGAATTTCGATTCTTATGACATATCCGATGTTTTTCCGATTTGCTGGTCAAGAATGTCAACTGTTTCGGGTCGAGAACCTTATCTTGTATCTCGTGTTGGTGAAAATATAAGTACTCCGAATGCATTGGATTTTAATTCTACATCAAGTGGTTATAATCTTGCCATCATGCCGGAGATTAACTCAAGTTTTCCGATTTTTCAATTACAACTTACGTTTTGGACTATGTGCCAAGCTTTAAATAATGGTGATTTTATTGTGGGAGTGTTGTCTGATCCTGATAGCGTTTCTTCATTTGTCCCGATAGATACAATAGTTTGCTCGGCTGCATTTCATTGGGAAGAATTTGAAGTGCCATTAAATAATTATCACGGAACAGGCCATTATATCGCCTTTATGTGGAGTAATTCAAATAATAATACTCATCTAATAGATAATATTATCGTAGATTATATTCATTTATGTATAAAACCAAATAACTTATATACTGATAATATAACTGCCATATCTGCTGATTTATATTGGAATGAGAGAGGGAATGCTACTAATTGGAATATAGAATATGGGCCAAGTGGATTTACTTTAGGTAATGGAATTTTTGACACTTCTTCAAATACATACGCTACTTTATCCGGATTAAACGCCAATACATTGTATGATGTTTATGTTCAATCTAATTGTGGAAGTGATAACAGTCTTTGGTCTAATGCAACCTCTTTTAGAACGCATTGTGATGCTGTTTCTGTTTTGCCTTATACTGAAAATTTTGATACTTATGGAACTACTTCCGGAACATTTCCTGATTGCTGGTCTCGTCCGGTTATGTATAGTAATTATCCGTCAATAAGTACTTCTTATTATCAGAGTGCCCCGGCAAGTCTAATGTTTTATACCCATTTATCAACTTATGCTCTTACTCCTCAATTTAACAGAGGCGTAGATTCACTTATGGTTTCTTTTTGGCTGAAAATGGAAAGTACTTCTTATTCCGGGATTATTCAGGTAGGAGTGATGAGTAATGATACAGATATTACTACTTTTGATACTATTGCGACAATTAATCCTACATCTACAGATTGGAGTTTTTATGAAATTTCACTAGACTCAACCCATTATTACGGAAATGGATATTATATTGCTTTTAAACATGTTAGTAATAATTATTATAATTATTGGTTGGATGATGTTACGGTAGATTATATTCCGTCTTGTTTAAAACCGGATAGTCTGGTTTGCTCAAATATTACTACAAATAGTGTGAATGTATCGTGGAGAGAAAGAGGAACTGCAACAGTATGGAATGTAGAATACGGACCAAGCGGTTTTATTCAGGGCACGGGAACAATTCTTTCCGGAATTTCTAATCCATGTACACTTCCTGGATTGAATCCTTCAACAACTTATGACGTATATGTTCAATCCAATTGCGGAGGTTCAGAAACAAGTTCTTGGTCATTAGGAACATCGTTTTTAACAAATCAAATCCCAATAAATGTTCCTTTTACTATTGATTTTGAAGATACATTGGAAAATTCCAACTGGTCAATTATTAACGGAACCTGTTTAAACAAATGGATAATTGGAACTGCAGTTAATAATTCCTTTCCCGGCGTCAATTCTTTATATGTTTCTGATGACGGAGGTTTGTCAAATACATATAATACGGGTCCTTCTTCTACGGTATGGACTTATCGGGATATATTTTTTACTCCAACAGCAGGAGATTATCAATTAAGTTTTGACTGGAGAGCATATGGAGAAGGTTCAATCAATAATCCCCATGACTATATTAGACTTTATATCGGAGATCCTGCTGTTGTTACAGCTAATACAAATACTATAAATGCTCCGGCAAATTCCGTTGTTTTAAGAAATTTTTTGTTTCTTTCTTCAAATTGGATTTCTGATAGTTTAACTTTAAGTGCAAACTATGCCGGAACTATTAAGAGGCTTTATTTTGTTTGGAAAAACGATGTTTTTGGTGGAACAAATCCTCCGGGAGCAATTGATAATATTACGTTGATTGCAACTTCATGTGCCACACCCTCTTATTTAACAGTAGGGAATATCTCCACTTCTTCTGTTGACCTTGGATGGACAGTCGGGAATAGTGAAACCAGTTGGGATATTGAATATGGTGCCAAAGGGTTTATTCATGGAAATGGTACTATCGTTTCTTCAACTGATACTACATTAACAATAGGTAGTTTAACAGATGCTACAGAGTATGATGTTTATATTCGCTCTAATTGTGGTAGTGGCGACTTTAGTTATTGGTTTGGCCCTGTTACTTTTACAACTTTCTGTTTACCTTCAAGTCTCCCATACAGTGAAAATTTTGATTCTTATACTGATTGGCAATCACCTATTTGTTGGGAAAAATTAGAATCTCCAAATAGTGGAAGTGCCAGTACTGGGTTCGCATACGTTTTTTCTAACTATTATTTTAGTAGCCCCAGATCTTTGAAAATTGGTACAATTTCAGGGTCTACTTCATATTATGGTTTTATCAGAACTAATCAGCTAAATGTTCCTGATTTTAGTAATATTCAACTTTCGTTTAAAGGAATGAAATCTTACGGAAGCACAAAACCTTTGATAGTAGGTATTATGTCTGATACCACTGATATTACTTCAATTATTATTTTGGATACTGTTGAAAATATGACTTCTACTTGGACTGATTATGTAATTCTATTGTCATCATATAATGGCTCCGGGAAGTATGTTGTTATTGGAGTTCCTCCCGGTATTAATGAGTATTGTTCCTATTGTGTGGATAATTTATTGATAGATTATCCACCTCAACAGGATACTTGTTCTGTCCCTAATAATTTAACAGTGTCAAATATTGCAGATGTAACTGCAGATATTTATTGGACACCCGGAGGTAATGATACAACTTGGATTGTTGAATATAAAACTTTAATGGAAACTGATTATAATTCTGTGAGTTGTAATTCTCCATCCTATCATTTTACCGGATTAACACAATTAACCCAATACAATGTCAGATTGAAAGCAGTTTGCGGAACTGATAATGAAAGTGATTATGTAATAACGAATTTTACTACAACTCAAACTGGACAAAATACCTTTATTATAACGGCAACCTCCGGAACAAACGGGTCTATTTCTCCTTCTGGACAAGTTCAGGTTGTTCAAGGTGGAAATCAGACTTTTATTATTACCCCTGATCAAGACTATTCTGTGTCAGATGTATTAGTAGATAATATTAGTCAGGGATCAATTTCAAGTTGTTCGTTTTTTGATGTACAGTCAGATCATACAATACACGTTTCTTTCACTTTGGGTATTGTAGAAAACAATTTGCAAAATAGTATTGTTATTTTCCCGAACCCGGCCAATGACCTTTTGAATATTAAATTGTCAGAATATTTTGAAAGTATCGAAATAACCAATATCATAGGACAGGTGCTATATAGCAATAAAGTCACTGATTCATTCATGCAGATAAACATCTCTTCTTTTTCTTCAGGATTCTATTTCATTCGTCTTAAAGGGAAGGAGAAAACGGCAACAAAGCAGTTTATTAAGGAATAAAATAATAAGATAGAGCAAAGATTTTATTATCTTTGCTCTATTCAATTTATAAAACAAAAATGAAAAAACAGATTTTTTTTCTTGTTTGTTTCTTTTTTTTAATGGGCAATGTCTCTGCCCAAATACTTGATGCAGGCCCTGATATGACAATCTGTCCGGGAGAAATCGTTAGGCTTCAGGGAATTGGAGATAGTAGTCATTATTTTTATTACAGATGGAGCCCGGATTCATCAATTTACGGTTCAACAACGCTGAATCCTTGGGTTTGGCCTTCTGTTACTACAACTTATTATCTATATGGCTATTGGGCGGATTCCAATATTGTGGTAAACGGAGATTTTGAACTCGGAAACAGCGGATTTACATCATCCTATATTTATGCAACAGGTTCGAGCGGATTGTGGCCGGAAGGAACTTATTCAGTGGTTAATCATGCTTATCAGGTACATCCGAATTTTCCTCAGACTTATGACCATACTTTTGGTACAATTTCCGGACATTATATGGCGGTTAATGGCTCAGGAACGCCTAACACAACAGTGTGGGAACAAACATTGCCGGTGCAACCAAATACTGACTATATTTTCTATACCTGGGTGCTGACATTAGTGGCTTCCAATCAATCCGAATTGGCACAACTTCAGTTTAGCATTAATGGAAATTTGGTAGGAGGTGTTTTTAATGCCCCTTACCCGGCTTCTAACGGGTGGCAGCAATTCTATACAATCTGGAATAGTGGGGCATCAACGAATGCTACTATTACAATTGTAAATCAAAATATTGCTACAAGCGGAAATGACTTTGGACTTGATGATATCTATTTTGCCCCGATTGTCCCCGATTCTGATTCTGTGACCGTTTTTATTCAAGATGCCGTTACTACTTACCAGACAGTTAAACAGTGTGCCAATACCAGTTATGTGTTTAATAGACATATCATTGTTGAATCTGGCATTTATATTGACACTGTTCAAACTTCTGAGGGATGTGACAGCATTTTAGTTCTTGATATTACTTTCTATCCGCCGGTTGAAGTTGATTTGGGTGACGATCTTAAATTCTGTAAAATGGATACTGCTTCAGTTTTTCTGGACCCCGGAACGGGTTATGATGCTTATTTGTGGAATAATGGTGATTCTACACGGAAAATTGAAGTTTCTTCTTCGGGAACTTATTCGGTGACAGTTGCAAATGAAATTGGGTGTACTGCTACTGACGAAATTAACGTTAATTTTGTTAATCCTCCTCAATTAGAAATTATAAATAATACGGAAAATTTCTGCGATGATTTCAGTGCATCACTCTCTCTCAATACAAATGCTTTTTATTTTCTTTGGAGTAACGGAGAAATTACCCCCGAAATTGAAGTACATGATTTTGGGTCAATAAGTATCATTGCTTCAGATGAATATGATTTTTTTTGTTCTGCTTATGATACCGTTATTATTGATTTTTGTTGCCCTGATTTCTTAAAATTGCCCAATGTTATTACTCCGTCAGATCATAATGATATCAATGATTATTTTGAATTTATTGAGCCAATGCCTTATCAAAAACTTGAAATTAATATTTATAATCGTTGGGGAAGAGTTGTTTATAACTCAAAAGATCCTACTTTTCGATGGGATGGAATGGTAAACGGGAAATTGGAAACCGGCATTTTTTACTATGTTTTAGACTTGAAAAATGGATGTGAATTTCATGGTACAATTACTCTTTTTTGATTCATCATCCATGTATTAAAAAGTGCTGTTTTAATAATTCGATTTTTTTATTTTGAAAATCTCGGGATTTATTTAAACTCCTGGCTTATAAGAAATTTGCCAATAATTAATGTTGTAATCGGAGAAAGAATTTATGCTTCTTAAAAACAATAAATCCGTTAATCTAATCGATTAAACGGATTTATTTGTTTTGTGCCCAGGACAAGAGTCGAACTTGCACGGGAGTCCTCCCACTACCCCCTCAAAGTAGCGTGTCTACCAATTCCACCACCTGGGCTTTTTAGGGCTGCAAAAATAGTAAAATTTTTATTGCAATCTCCTTTTATACGATTTTTTTTCTCTCTTATACTATCATTCATTTTACTGTTTTAGTTTCTTTCTTTTATTTAGCAATAGATAAGCATCTTTTCTCTATTGTCGATTTATCAACTTGTCATAGTTAGTTTTTTTTCCTTCCAAATTGATTCTTTTTCTATTATCTTTGCATTCGGTTTGATGATCAAAGATGACATGGTTATTTAATATAAAATAATTTAAAATGTATAATACTACTTCAACTCCCAGAAAAAAAACTCCACAAAATTCAAATTATCCTAAATGGGTAAAGCCATTTTGGACGATTTATGTTTCCGGTGTCGTTTTATTGTGTTTGATTTTTGCAGGTATTTCTTATGGTTTACTTGGTTTTATGCCCTCTTTTGCCGACCTTGAAAATCCGGAAACAAATCTGGCCACCGAGGTCTATTCGGTTGACGGTGAGCTGTTGGGGAAATATTACTATGAAAACCGCTCTATGTGTCAGTATCATGAATTACCTAAATCTTTAACTGATGCCCTTCTTGCAACCGAAGATGTGCGTTTTTATCAACATTCCGGAGTGGATGCAAGAGCTCTGGTGAGGGTGACTTTCGGAATCCTGACATTTAATCGCAAAGGTGGAGGCAGTACAATCACCCAACAATTGGCCAAAAATCTTTTTCCCCGTGAACCTCATGCCAATAAAATTAAACTTATTTTTACTAAACTGAAAGAATGGGTGGTGGCAGCTAAATTGGAAAGAGAATATGCTAAAAATGAAATTATTGCGATGTATCTCAATACCGTTGATTTTGGTAATAACTCCCTTGGAATTAAGTCTGCTTCCCGTACTTATTTTGATAAACCTCCCATTGATTTAAAAGTAGAGGAATCTGCCCTGATGGTTGGAATGTTGAAAGCTCCGACTAAATATAGCCCCAGGAAAAATCCAAAAACTTCGTTCGAAAGAAGAAATACTGTTCTTCAACAAATGGAAAAGTACAATTTTCTCGCAGAATCTCAATATGATTCTATTAAAACTATCCCAATTGATATTTCCAAATTCTCGCTTCAAAGTCATACCCAAGGTATCGCAACCTATTTTAGAGAATATATCCGCCTTTTTATGACTAAATGGTGTCAGGAAAATCCCAAAGAAGATGGAAGTCATTATGATATTTATAAAGATGGATTGAAAATCTATACTACTATTGATTCACGTATGCAAAAACATGCTGAAGAGGCTGTTACGGAACATATTTGCAACTATCTTCAGCCTATGTTCTTTGATCATTGGCGCGGACATGAAAATGCCCCCTTCTATAAATTGAGCGATGAAGAAACTCAAAAAATTCTTACTTCTGCAATGAAACGCTCGGAACGTTATAATCTCATGAAAGATGCCGGTTATACAGAAGCTCAAATTAAGGCTTCCTTCTCCAAAAAAACTAAAATGAAAGTGCTTACCTGGGATAGGGGAATGATTGATACAGTGATGACTCCAATGGATTCAATACGATATATGAAGTCATTCTTGCACTGCGGATTGATGGCTGTTGACCCCAATACCGGCCATGTTAAGGCTTATGTTGGTGGGGTCAATTATACCTACTTCCAATTTGATCATGTGAAGTTGTCAAAACGTCAGGTGGGCTCTACTTTTAAACCCTATGTCTATACTGTCGCTATGCAAAACGGAGATTACAATCCATGTACAATGGTGCCAAATGTTCCGGTTACTTTCCACCTTCCTGAAGGCAATACCTGGACTCCTCACAATTCAAGTGACTATAAACAGGGTCAAATGTTACCATTGCGAGAAGCCCTTGCCAATTCTCTTAACTATGTGTCTGCCTATTTAATGAAGCAGTTCGGCCCTGAAGCAATTATTCAATTGGTGAGAAATATGGGAATGACTTCGGATATTCCGGCAGTTCCTTCTATTTGCCTCGGTGCGTGCGAGTTATCACTTTATGAACAGGTCGGAGCTATCAACTGTTTCCCTAATCAAGGGGTTTATGTTGAACCTACTTTTATTACTAAAATTTGCGATAAGGAAGGAAATGTGATTTATACTTTTATTCCCAAAACCAATGAAGCTATTGACCAGATTACGGCTTTCAAAACAGTCCGTCTTATGCAAGGTGTCGTTGATTACGGAACCGGCAGAAGATTGCGAGGTCAGTATGGCCTTAGCTTCCCGCTTGCAGGTAAAACCGGTACTACTGACAACCAATCAGATGGTTGGTTTGTTGGTTATACGCCTTCACTTACGTGTGGAGTTTGGGTGGGGTGTGAAGACAGAGCCGCTCACTTCCGTTCTATAGCCCTGGGACAAGGTGCCAGAACCGCACTTCCCGTTTTTGCACTTTTTATGCAAAAATGTTACAATGATCCTGAACTTCCGTATAATAAAATTATAAAAAATCCTGAAAAATATCCCGGATATGATTTTACCATTCCTGCCGCTTATGTGGGTGATCCTTCAGGATGTAATGAAAAAGAAAGGCCTAAACAAGAAATTGACTTTGATTAGGCCTGTGAGTGTATAATTAATAAGCTGAAAGTGCCCCCGGCTTTGCTAATTCTTGATTGCAGCTATCTCCTTGATAGCATTGATAGCACTCTCAACATCTGCTTCGGTATTAAATGCTCCAATGCTCAATCTTACAGTTCCATGCATATCAAAAGTACCTATTCCCTGATGAACTTTAGGGGCGCATTGCAAACCGGTACGGCAAGCTATATCGTAATCCACATCCAATATGGTTCCTACATCTCCGGCTTCAAACCCATTAATGTTTAAAGAAAGCACCGGGTTGTGATTTTCGGCAGATTCAGCACAATAGAGAGTAACTCCTTTTATATTAACCAAACTGTCCCTTAATTTTGACCATAAAGCCATCTCCTGATTATGCAGATTCGTGATTCCTTGTTCACTTACCCATTTAGTTCCGGCATAAAGTCCGGCTACTCCCAAAATATTCATTGTCCCGTATTCCAGACGATAGGGATATTCATCAAGATGACCAAGGACTGCAGAACGAACTCCTGTACCTCCATAACGGGTATGATTAATGGTAATTCCTTCGCGGACATAAGAACCCCCAATACCGGTTGGTCCCATCAGACATTTGTGTCCAGTGAAAATATATACATCTATATTCTCTTTTTGCATATCTACATTAGCTGCTCCGGCACCCTGACTACCGTCAACAACGAAGATAAGCCCGTTTTCCTTACATATTTTGCCAATTTGTTCGATCGGCTGTATAGTGCCGATTACATTCGAACAGTGAGTGCAAACTACTAATTTTGTGTTGGATTTGATGGCTTTTTTGATGTCATTAGGATCAACATATCCTGCTTTATCAAATGGAATGTAAGTAACTTCACAAAGTCCTTTTTGCTCTAAAGAGTATAATGGTCTTAATACGGAGTTATGTTCAAGACAAGTCGTAATTACATGCATCCCTTTTTCAACTATTCCCTGGATAATGAGATTTAGTGAGTCAGTTGCATTATAACTGAAAGTCAATCGATTGTAATCACTCCCACCGTTAAATAGTTTTGTGAGCATTTTGCGGGTATCGGTAACAAGTTCACCGGTCTCGATGGCGGCATCAAACCCTGAACGTCCCGGACTTACACCGTGTTTGCAATAAAAATCTTTCATAAAATCGTAAACCACATCGGGTTTTGGAAAAGAGGTAGCAGAATTGTCTAAATAAATCATAACTATATTTTTTTTGAAGTGCAAAGATAAAAATTATTCATCAGAATTATCCCATTTTCTTTTAACTTTTTTAAATATTGCTTATGTAGTATATTAAATGTAATAACTTTTCTTATTTGTGACGAAGTTGCTGCATGATATTCTTTTTAGAATAGAAAATAATACAAGAATGTTTGTTGGAATTGAATATTTCTAATTAATAAAAGTTATTTTTGCAATAATATTAATACCCGTTTTTTTATGCTATGAAAAAAGTGATTTTAGATGAATTAAAAGGGAAAAAAATTATAATTTTGGGTTATGGACGCGAAGGAGTCTCTTCTTATTCATTTATTCGAAAGCATTTTCCGACAATGCCCCTTACGATCGCCGATAAAAGCCCTATTATTAATGTTGATGATGTAAAGGATGATTTGAATCTAAATATCATTGCAGGGGAATCATATGACGATAATCTGAATGATTATGACCTTATTTTAAAAAGCCCCGGAGTTTGCTTTTCTCATCTGAACTATTTTGTCTCTCCCGAGAAATTAACTTCTCAAACAGATCTCTTTATGAGGGCATTTTCCAATCAAATTATTGGGGTAACAGGTACTAAAGGTAAAAGCACTACGGCTTCTCTTATTTTTCATATTCTGAAAAATAATGATTTGGATGTTTTTTTGGCAGGAAATATCGGAATTCCTTTTTTTGACATTGTTGATAAGATTGAAAAAAAATCAATTGTTGTTGCTGAGCTGTCCGCACATCAGCTTGAATTTATTCACACATCGCCTCATATAGCTATTTTATTGAATCTCTATCAGGAACATCTCGATCATTTTATTTCTTTCAATAACTACCAGTTGGCAAAGTTAAATATTACCTGTTTCCAACATGAGAATGACACTTTGATTTATAATCAGGATGATTCATATATTCCAAAATTACTTGCTTCCTATCAGTATCAAAGGTCTTTTCTGCCTTTCAATACGAATGCTGTGGTTGCTAACGGAGCTTATAGAGTAAATAGTACTATTTTTTTGACAAAAGAGGGTGAAATTGTATCTGAGTTTGAATTGGGAGAATTGAACAATTTGCCCGGAGTTCATAATTATAATAATATTATGGCTGCCATTTTGGCTTGTAAAAGATATGCTCTCTCAGATAATGCTATTTATGAGCAGTTGAAAACATTTAAAGGGTTGGAACATAGAATTGAATTTGTGGGTAAATTTAATGATATACTCTTTTACAATGATAGCATATCAACTATTCCCGAGGCAACAATTGCTGCAGTTAAAGCTCTGAAGAAAGTGGATACCCTTATTTTGGGAGGATTTGACAGGGGAATTGATTATAGAGTATTGCTCGACTTTTTAAGGGATAATCCTATTTCTAATATCGTTTTTATCGGACAGGCAGGGAAACGTATGTTTAATGAATGGAAAAAAGCTAATTTTTCTATGCCCAATAATTTCCTTTTTGAAAATGATTTTACCGAAATTGTTGATTTTGCATATCGATATACTGCTAAAAACAAAATTTGCCTCCTTTCACCTGCTGCAGCAAGCTATGATCAGTTTAAGAATTTTGAAGTCAGAGGCAGATTGTTTAAGGATACCGTTAAGAAATTGAGCAATCCAAATAGTTGAGTTCAGAATTCTTTTAGTATTTTTGCACCCCAAATATTATTCTTATGAAAATTATCAGGATTTTTTTAACTGTTGTTGTTTCAATTTTTCTTTTTGTTTCTTGCCATAATACCAATAAAAAGGCTGAATCCGATCAGGCTGAAGCTAAAACTGCTGTTGAAATGGCTCAGAAAAATACTTCAACAAGTCAAGTGGTTACTTTAAAGACTGAGGAAAACTTATCAGGAGAAGTGCAGCATCTTACTGAAGAGCAATTTGTTGCAATGATTACTGAAATTGATAATCCCAAAGGGTTTCAGTACAAAGGAACTACTCCTTGTATTGTGGATTTCTACGCAGACTGGTGCAGGCCATGTGTGTCGATGAATCCGATTTTTAAAGAGCTAGCGGCACAGTATAAGGGGAAGATTATTGTCTATAAAGTTAATGTTGACAAGGCTGCTTCCATTGCCGAAGCTTTTAAAATTGAAAGTATTCCTACCATTATTTTTTTCAAGCCTAATGCTATGCCCACTATTATGGTAGGAGCAACCCCCAAAGAAGAGCTCGTTAAAGCTGTTGAATCGGTTCTTCTGAAAAATTAATCCGCTAAAAACTGCCATTATATTCAATTAAACTTGTTTTGAAAAAATTATTGCTGCTTTTATTATTATTGTCGGGCGATTTTATCCTTTTTGCTCAAAATAAGATTGATTGCTATCAAATAGATTCAATGTTGCTCTCTTACGAGACAAGAATTTCTAAAATTAATACTACTGACCCCGACTTGATACCTCTTCATTATTTTTTTATGCAGGATATTAAGAAAGAACTCGATCTTTTTTCTGAACAGGTTATCCCTTTAATTCCACAATGTAATAGTCTTAATTACTATCAGACTGTTTCCAGATTTGATAATATTGCTTTTAATGCAAAACAAATCTATTTAAATCTGGATTATCTTAAAAATATTGTTGATTCTCTCTTTTATGAAAAGGCTTTGGTAGAGCTTTCTTTTGGTAATATAAACAATGCTTATTATTTTTTGAATCGTGCATTGCAGTATAATAAAACTAACCCAAATGCTCTGTTATTGAAAAGTAAGCTTTTGTTTAATGATGAACACTATTCCGAATGTATTGATTTGATTCAGATTTTATATCAAGATAATCATTTGAATAGAGTGCACGAAGAAGAACTTATTTCGTTTACTTCTGAATTTTATGACAAACTCTATCGGAAAGGGGATTCTTTGGTAAAAATAGATAAGGCATCAGAAGCATTGGATTTATTTAAAATATTGGAATTGTTTTGTGTTAATATGCCTTCCAATTATTGTAATGACGACTACTATCATGGAATATTACGTTCCAAAACAGGTGTTTATGAGTCATACATTGCAATTGCCAAAGCTGCAGAAAAAAGACATAATCCTGAAATGACAAGGAAATTTTATGATTATGCTGAACAATACAGATTAGAAAATAAAGGTGAAATTATCAATAGTGCAGAATACGAATTAATTAGCGAAAAACTTTCAAAATCTGATTCCCTCTCTGAGCTAGTGCCGGAGAAAAATGTGCCTTTGTCAGAAAAAGAGAATGTTTTGGTGGATAATCAACAACAAGCTAAGGAAAAGCCCTATCAGCCGGTTTCATCGAATAAGGTTGCTGTTGTTGATAAAATTGAAGTTGTGCAATCAGAATTGCCGAAAGAACAGGATTCTACTTTTTTATCAAAGCAAAAGGAGATAGAATATAACAGGCTGGTTATCGAAGGTGTTGATTATTGCAAGAAGGATGATTTTGAAAACGCTTTTATGGTTTTCGGGAAAGCAATAGAGTTAAGCAAATGTAATTGTTTTGCTACTGATGAAAGAGTTGATATGCTATATGAACAAATAAGGCAACTAATACAGTAAAATAGTATCAATAATTTAGATAAGTCTCATATAGATATTGCAAAAAAGCTTTGTTGTATAATATTTCCTGATTTCTGACTGAGTCATTTTCAAAGCCCGATACTTTTGATTCATTTTTAAATCCGTCGTAAAATATAAATCCGTTTGGTCTTATCCAATTAAGTCCTACAGTTGTTTCAACAGGGACAAACTGTCCTGAATTTGGGTTCAGAATATCATTACTCCACTTGTAAGAATCAGAATTAATATCTATTTGACGAAGAATAGTGTAAGGAATATCTATCTGAGAGCATAGCTTGTCAATTTGTTTCCCTCTGAATTCATTTTTAAGCGCTCCTCCCAGCCATAACATGGGAATGTGCTGGTATTCGACTGAATGATAATCCCACTGATTATAGGTTCTGTGACTATGGTCTGCAATAAGGATAAATAACGTGTTTTCGTACCAACCTTCTTTTTTAGCCTGTTCAAAATACTTACCTAAATAATAATCTGTGTACTTAGCAGAGTTCAAATAAGGAACTTCAGGGATTTTCCAATTAAGCTGATCAACAACATCTTTTGGTTCATCATAAGGGGAATGAGTAGTAGCCGTGAATAGCATTGAAAAAAAAGGTTCTTTTTCATTGTTTAAATCAGATAGCTGTCTTTCAAAACTGTATTTGTCGAAAATGGATAGTTTCCCACGAGGAGTATTGTATGGAAAGTCTTTTTCATCAATGATTCTGTCAAATTCATTAGACATTAAGAAAGCTTTTAGATTCCCGTAAACAAGGTCTCCCCCAAAATAAAATGAGGAAGTGTATTTCCTTTTTTTCAAATCTTTATTAAAACTATTAAGCTTAGTGAACTTTTCAAAATTGTCGGTGAGGACATTGATTGGAATTGGGGGAAACCCGTTTAATACTGCCGAAATTCCCTGCTGTGAACGATGACCGTTAGCATATGTTTTGGTAAATAAAAGTCCCTCTTTTTCTAATTCTTTGAAATAGGGAGTAATTCCCGGCTTTCCACCTAAACTTTCTATCAAATCAGCAGACCAACTCTCCAAAAGAATAATGACAATATTTGGATGAGTTGTCTTTAAAACTTTTATACAGCTGTCCTGTGTAATGGGATATAGTTCTTTTACCAATTTTTCTGCTTCTTTTTCATCCATTCTGACAAAAGGATTTACATTGTTAAGTCTGCTAAACTTAATAGTAGTGCAAAGTAAATTCCATTCCGGGTTCACGGCAGCATCATTTAATAGCTGATGTTTGGAAAAATAGGAAGCGCTTTGTGAGATTGGTACTTGTGATACTCCACCTCGAATTCCTACAAAAATTAATCCACTTCCGATGATAAGACATAGTGCCGATTGCCAGTAAAATTTGCTTTTTTTTGTTATTCTGGGTTCGGAAATAAATCTGTCATAAATATAATAAGAAAAGGTAAATAAGACCATTGTTCCTAAAATAACAAATACTATTTCCCATATTGTTGCAGATCTCATTATCTCTGAGGGATTCTGTAAATAATAAATAGCTTTGTAATTTAATTTGAAATCCCATTCACGATACAGACATATATCCGTTAAAATAGCCATACTGGATGCAATTACCAATACAGCCATATATATTTTTAATAATTTGTTTAGCCAGTTTTTATTAGTAATAAGTTGACAGGTCATGATTATGAAAGGGATGACCATTATATAGCAGGTTGTAGATAAATCAAGTCGAAGTGCATGCACAAATGTCAATAAAATTTCTCCTACATTTATGTTATTGAGCGAGCTGATATTAAACAGAAGAAAAATAGCCCTTCCAAGAGCAAAGAAAAGCATCCAAAATAGAAAATTTTTACAGAGAGTGATTAAATATCGTTTCATAAATATCTTTTCAAATTTAATTTAGAGAAACTAAACGCTAATATTTCCCGAAAAAGTATATCAGAATTGAAGGAAGGTCAATTTATTTCTGAATTGTCAGATCAGTGTCATTCAATCTTTCGAAGTTGTTATTGTTAGAAATTAAATAGTATCGGTTGTTATTATAAAGGTAGTATTGTCCTTCAACATTATAGATTTCAATATTAGAAATATCCATCCCTTTTATCTTAAGAATATTCTGGTTCCTTTGATATGAAATACTGTTACGAATTGGCGTACTCCACTGCTGGATTTCAAAAAACTGAACAGGGTGTTCATTTTGCGATTCGGGCTCAGCAGTCAAATTCTGAAATTTTACCCTGATTTTTTTTGTAGATATGATTTTGTCGAGTACTATTTTGTCATCATTATATTCATCCAATGAAAATTCAACCTCTTCATAATTATCCATTTCTTCTTCAATGGGAGATGTTATTGTGTCACTCGGGATGGAGTCGGATGGAGAAATTGCTCTCTCTTTTTCAATTGGAAGTGCCTCATCATTGTTACGATGCTTTTTATTATTGTTTTCTGAACTTTCATCAGGTTTTGCAATCCCTTCAATTGTTCTGACAAGATTCATCCTTGAATCGAAAAAATATTTATCTGCTAAAAAAATGGAGATACTCAAAATAAACCCTATAATCATCCCAATTGAAAAAACAAGCCATGGCCTGGTTTTTCTTATAGTTTTGGGTTTGTCAGGGATTTCTTCCATTTTATTTGGTATTGAATGCAAAAATACAATTTATTCCTTTTTATTCTTCTGAAATGAATTATTATTATTCGCATTTTTTGAAATAAAGTTACTAAATCAAAAGGGTAAATTGTATTTTTGTCAACAAATTACTTCGTATGAAAAAGTTGTCCATGTCTGAACTTAATCGGTTGTCAGTTGATGAATTTAAAGAAAGGAAAAAAATGCCTATTGTGGTCATTCTTGACAGTATCAGGAGTATGAACAATGTCGGCTCTATTTTCAGAACTTGTGATGCCTTTGCCATTGAAAAACTCTATTTGTGTGGGATAACTGCTCAACCCCCTCACAAGGAAATTTCCAAAACAGCTTTGGGAGCGACTGAAACAGTTTCTTGGCAATATGTTAATGATGTTGTTGAACTGGTGGGTGAACTTAAAAATTCAGGTTATGCTGTTTATGTTATTGAACAGACAGATTTTTCAATAAGATTGGATAATTTTGAAATAAAGGAGAATGAAAAAATAGCTATTATTTTGGGAAATGAGGTTTTTGGAGTTGATGAACGTCTTCTTCCTCTGGCTGACGCATCCATTGAAATTCCACAATATGGGACCAAACATTCATTGAATGTTTCAATCGCAGCCGGTATTGTTATTTGGGATCTTGTTTGTAAGTCAAATAAAAAAAACTTAACAAAATAAAACAAACTTATACCGAATACTTAAATTAGTATGGCAGATCGTTGTCGGGTTGGATGCCGGAATCATCAATGTTCTCAATTTCTTCGTTATTGAAACTTGCATCAATAGTGTTGAATTTTTCATTCTGAGGCAAACTATCTGAAGGGTTCTCAATATGATAATCTTCGTCTATATCAGTAAATTTAGTGTATTGACTCTGAAATCTAAGTCTGATATTGTCGGTCGGTCCGTGTCTGTTTTTCTGAATCATGATTTCAGCAAGTCCTTTTGCAGGATCACCATCTTCAAAATCATCCATTTTATAATATTCAGGACGGAAAATAAACATTACCAAATCCGCATCCTGTTCAATAGAACCCGATTCTCGTAAGTCTGACAATTGAGGCCTTTTCATTCCGGCTCTTTTTTCTACTTCACGGGAAAGCTGGGACAGGGCAATAACCGGGACGTTGAGGTCTTTGGCCAATGCTTTTAAAGAACGGGAAATATAACTGATCTCCTGCTCACGGTTCCCTTTGGCTTTACTTTTGTCTTTATCACTCTCCCCCTGCATCAACTGAAGGTAATCGACAATGATCAGTTGTATGTCATGCTGGTGTTTTAATCGGCGACACTTGGCACGTAAATCAAAAACCGATAGGGCAGGAGTATCATCTATAATTAATTTGTCCGAATTTAATTTGCTGATTTTATCCATCAAAACAATCCATTCATTTTCTGAAAGTTTTCCTCTGGATATGGTTTCGGATGGAATACCTGATTCAATTGAGAATAATCTGTGAACTAGCTGATTAGCTGACATTTCAAGGGAGAAAAAAGCTACCGGTATTTTGTAATCAATAGCAGCATTTCTGGCTATTGACAGAACGAAAGATGTCTTTCCCATACCTGGACGGGCAGCAAGGATGATTAAATCGGATTTTTGCCATCCGCCGATTTTTTCATCAATGGCTCTGATGCCGCTGGGTACGCCATGGAAAGAGTCGGTGTCATTTCTAAGTGCGGATAGTTCATCAAGAGTTTTTTTGACTACAAGGCTCAATTCCTTGCTGTCTCTTTTGAAATTTCTTTGAATGATATTAAAAAGATTGGTTTCAGCATTGTCCATTAATTGCAATACATCTTGAGATTCATCATAAGAATCTTTGATAATACCACTGCAGGTAGTAATGAGTTCTCTAAGAACATATTTTTCAAGAATGATACGGGCGTGATATTCAATGTTTGCTGAAGAAGCAATCCGATTGGTCAGCGATGCCAGATAAGAAGGCCCCCCAACAAATTCAAGCTTGTTTGCCTTTCTTAATTGATTAGTAACTGATAACAAATCAATCGGTTGCATTTCTGAAAAGAGCTCAAAGATAGCTTTGTAAATGTGCTGATGAGATTCTTTGTAAAACATTTGATAATCTATCAAGTCAATGATTGAACTGACTGCATTTGAGTCAATCATTAAAGCTCCCAAAACCGCTTCTTCAAATTCCAATGCCTGAGGAGTCAGTTTCCCCGTTGCTGCCATGGTCGATTCAAGAGTGTTATAGGATACTTTACTATCACTCCTCTTGCCTGTAATGGGTTCGTTTATCATACGTTACAAAATAAAATAATGTTTTTTTTGCAGTTCCAAAAATAGATGAAATATTTGTTTTAGCCAAATAAAGTTATTAACAATGATTATTTTTATATTTTTGCACACTAAAATATGAAAAATGAAGGATTATATTAAATCAATTTGCTTTTTGTTAGTTTTTGTTTCATTCGGAGTTGCTCTTTTCGCCCAAAAACCTTTAGTTATCAAAGGTAGAATTGAGCATAATACTTTTAATAAGGTTGATATGAAGTTGGCTTATGGAAATGATCCTAAGCCTATTGCTTCTGCTATTGTTACCTCTGATGGAACTTTTACAATCAGTGCTCCGATTATGCAACCCGACTTATATCGTCTTGTTTTTACCGATAAGAGTTCTTTTCTGTGTGCTGTCTCTCCATCGGAACAAATAGAAATTGAAATTGATGCAAATAATTTGAATACTGTCAAGTCGGTAACCGGGTCCCCTTCGATGAACTTTGTTAAGCAAAATTCTGATTTGTGGGCCAAAAACAAGCAAATTCTTGATAGTATCAATGCTGCCCTTCAGGAGAATAAAGAACAAATGTTCTATAATAATTTTTATAAGCTGTTCGCTCCTTTTCAGAAATCGAATAAAGAGATCGATTTAAATCTTGTTAATGCAATGAAAAGCAGTGATACTCTTGAACAATTTGTGACATTATATACCTCTAAAGGTAAAGTAATTGGCTCAAAAGTTGATTCATTGCTTTTGGCTTCAGTTCCATTATTAAAGTCTGTTTCTGATGAATATGCAATTTTTGATAATTATATAAGTAATGTTAAACAAAATTATGACCTTACGGAAGGCCGTATTTCCGGTGAAGAAAGTTTTTACGCTAAAGTTGACCAATATGTTGTTCTTCTTGATGATCGCCATAAATTGATTTCAAATGATTTGAAAGATTATTTTGAAGGGGTGAAAAATCTTGTTTCTAAACGTGATAGTTTGTCTCTTGATGGCTCGTTGTCAAAAAAGAAAATTAAAGTGGCCTTTGCTGACGAAGTTGTTGCTTTTGTGTTAAAATATTCATCAGACTTGAAAATTGTTACTGATCAATTTCTTGTAAAAGCACAGGCATCCGAAAATATCAGCAAAGAAATTTTTACCGATGCTCAATACAGAATATCAGGAATTGTGCAACAATACCAAAAAATGTATGATGCTGAGAATAACAAGATTTCAACTCAAATAAAGGATTTGCTTATTGCTAATAAAAGCGACCTGGCAGTTTTGATGTTTATGGACCTGTTTCCTCTTGAAAAAAACAGAGAACTTCATTCGGATATCATCGATGCATTGTATGCAAAATATCCGAATCATCAATTGGTTAAAGAAAAGTATACTATGATGCATTCTCCTGCCAATGCAACAGCTATCGGGGCTCTTGCTCCGGAACTGGCCTTTGAAAATCCTGATGGTAAAATTTTAAAACTTTCTGATCTAAGGGGAAAATATGTGCTGATAGATTTTTGGGCTTCCTGGTGTGGCCCCTGCCGTAAAGAAAACCCAAATGTGGTAAGATTGTATCAACAGTACCACGAAAAGGGATTTGAAGTCTTTAGTGTTTCTTTAGATAAAGATAAAAATAGTTGGATTAAAGCTATCGAAAAAGATAATCTTTTGTGGCCTAACCATGTTTCCGATTTAAAATATTGGTCTTCGGAAGGTGCCAAAATTTATGGAGTAAGCTCAATCCCTTCTACCTTTTTGATTGATAAAGATGGCCGTATTATTGCGAAAAATCTTCGTGGAGTGGAACTTGCTAATAAACTGGAATCCCTTTTTGCCAATTAATTTTTTTATTTAATGATGAATTTTACTGACTGGGGCAGAATTGATTATTTGCAAGCCTGGAATCAGCAGGAGGAAATTTTTAATAAAATTTTGGATGCAAAAAAATCAGCTCTTCCAACTCATGATTTGGAGACGATCGTTTTTTGTGAACACCCCCATGTTTTTACCCTGGGTAAAAAAGGAAATGAAAATAATCTCTTAATTGATAATGAGTTTCTTAAAAAAGCGAATGCCACTTTTTATCACATTGACAGAGGGGGAGATATTACGTATCACGGGCCGGGGCAAATCGTGGGTTATCCCATTATAGATCTTGAAAACCACTCACTCTCACTGAAGGGATATATTTTTAATATGGAAGAGGCTATTATTAAAACGGTTGCAACGTTCGGAGTAGAGGCTTCTCGCCTTAATGGAGCTACCGGTGTCTGGCTTGATCCAAATACTAAATATGCCCGTAAAATTTGTGCTATCGGGGTTAGAGCTTCCCGCTTTGTTACAATGCACGGCTTTGCTTTTAATGTGAATACCGATTTGTCCTACTTTTCTTATATTAACCCGTGTGGTTTTGTGGATAAAGGAGTAACTTCTTTGCAAAAAGAACTTGGGCGAGAAGTTAATGTGCAAGAAGTGAAGTCTCTATTAAAATCTTTCTTTGAGGATTTTATAAAGTAAATTCAAATTCCCTTATAAACAATTTTCTTAATTATTTTTTTCCAATTAATGAATTGAGAAATGACCTTTCAGCCATGTAGGATGACCGAACTAATGGGGCAGATTCAACACTCTTAAAACCTAACGATTGTGCAACGATTTTGTAGAATGCAAAGGTGTCGGGATGGACATATTCAGCTACCGCAATGTTGTCTTTGGAAGGTTGAAGATACTGACCGATGGTAATGATTTCGCAACCGGTATCCCGACAGGTCTTAAGTAAATTGACAACTTCTTCGCGGGTTTCGCCAAGCCCGACCATGATTCCTGTTTTGGTAATCATGCCGCTTTTGGCAATATTCATAAGCACATTGAGGCTGTTTTGATAAGTAGCTTTACTTCTCACCAACGGGGTAAGTCTTTCAACTGTTTCAAGGTTATGGGCTACAATATCGGGCTTTGCATCCAGCACAATTTGAAGCAATTTTTTATCATAATCGGGAATAAGTATTTCAATGATAATAGAAGGATTTTCTTCCCTAATTTTACGAATGGTATTTGCCCATTGATTAGCACCCTTGTCGGGAAGATCATCTCGGTCAACGGAAGTGATGACACAGTGTTTTAATTGCATGAGCCTGATACTTTCGGCAATTTTTTGCGGCTCATTTTCGTCAACAGGCAATGGCTTTCCTGTTTTTGTGGCACAAAATTTACAGGAACGAGTACAAATATCCCCTAAAATCATGAAGGTGGCAGTCCCCATACTCCAACATTGACCCATATTGGGACATTTGCCGCTGCTGCATATTGTGTGTAGATTGTTTTGTTCAACCATTTGTTTAACAACTGGATAGTTCTCACCGCTTTCCAGTTTTATTTTAAGCCATGCAGGTTTTCTTTCAATTTTCATAGCGAAAAGGTTATTTTTTTGGTTGGCAAAAGTAACTAAAAAAATAAAATTTTTGGTAAAAAGAGGGAATATTAAAAATTTTGTATATTTGCAACTTAATTATAAATATAATAATCATGAAAAAGATTTTCAGTTTTATTATTGCATTTTTTGCGCTGGTCTTGTTGATGAATGTATCAGCTCTTTATGGACAATGTGATAAAGATGTTCATAAGACATGCAAACAGGGAATTGCCATTGTAAGAAGTGATGACGGAAATCCTACTCCTCCTACTGCAGCCTGGAAATTGCCGCACTTTATTGGAGGAACAAAGGGAATGTGTAATTATTTTTGTGAAAATATGCAATATCCTAAAGCTTTGAAAGAACAAAATATCAGGGGTGTTGCTACTGTGGAATTTATGGTTCGAACTGATGGCTCCGTTACGGATGTGGCTTTAGTTAAAACTTCAGGTTATCAGGATTTTGACGACGAAGCGCTCCGATTGGTTAAATCCTTCCCGAAATGGAAATCTGCTGAAATTGAATGCCAACCGGCTGATATGAAATCACAGGTTGAGGTGGTTTTTGACCTTGAGAAATGTGACCCCGACAAAAGAAGAGCAGAAATTAAAGAACAAGCTATGATCGCTGAAAAACTGGCTAAACTAATACCGATTACCCTTTATTTTGACAATGACAGACCTGATCCTAATAATACTGAAGTTTCTACTGTTTTGTCATATTCTGCTACTTATCAGGATTATATTGCAATGAAAGATACTTATAAAGCTAAATATTCTAAAGGACTTGCAGGTCAGAAAAAAGCTGACGCCGAAGCTGAAATTGAACAGTTTTTTATGGGTACCGTTAAGGCTGAATATGATAAATTGGCCGGCTTTTCTGATTTGTTGTTGAAAGTTTTGCAAGCAGGTGAGCCTGTTACCCTCTCAGTTACCGGTTTTGCCAGTCCTTTGAGTAATAATGATTATAACACGAATCTCTCTTTACGCCGTATCTCAAGCTTTAAAAATTATCTTAAAGAATATGGTGGGGGAGTTTTAGCTTCTTATATCTATAATGGACAACTCATTATAAATGAAAATCCACAAGGAGAGTCCACCTCTGCTGCTTCTGTCAGCGATAATTTTAATGACCAAAAGAATTCTGTTTATAGTGTTTCCGCCGCTAAAGAACGAAGAATTCAAATTTTGATTAATAAATAAAAATATTGTTTTGTAAAAAAAAAGGAACTCTGATGAGTTCCTTTTTTTTTATCGAATTTTTTGATTAGAATGTAAATCCTACTTTTACTTCAATTCCGGTCGCAAATCCTTCGGATCCCGATTTGCAGAAGAACCCTGAAGTGAGAGAAAAGGCTTTTGCTTTGAATCCGGCTGTCATGCTGGCATACAACCCGGGAATAAATTCAGTATAGCTCTCATCAAAACTGGTGTAATAACCTGTGATAGGGTCGTAAATTTCAGTCCAGGCATGTCTGTCAGTAAAACATAATCTAGCTCCAGCGGCAAGATTTACTAAAGGCGTAACCTTTCTTTCCGGTCTGTCAAAATAGTGGCGGAAATTGAAGAATAATGGTATGGCAGTCTGATCATTTACATCCATTTCATATCCTACCCCGATACCAATTAAATTTTGATCCTTAATGGATAAACTGTTAATGGCTACACCTGTTAACCCTATAGTTTTACTTCCAAAATAATTTCCAAATTCCATGATGAAATTGTAAGAGAGTTTTTTTGGAGTAACGTCGTTTTGAGTTGAACCGGTTTGGGCAAAAGCTGAACTACAAGTTAACAATGCGGCTGCTAATACAAACAAAATACTTTTTTTCATTTTAATAAAGTGTTATGTTAATAATTTCAATTGTATGTCGAATTAATTAACGCAATAATGTCCTATTTATTGGATAGGATCTGATTATTATTAAAAGTGGTGTTTTTGTCCAATAAAAAAAGGCCAATGAATACCGGCCTTTTAAAATGAACAAACAATAACCTATTAGAGAACGTGAATAGGTTTCAGTATTTCCTTTCCAATTTCAATAGCTTTTAGATTTTCAGGAATTAGATTGTGATGTCTCGCAGGTAGTGATTTTTGTAAACCTTTTTCAATAAATTCAGGATTTATAATCGGTTTAACTTTAATAAAACCACCCAAAATAATCATATTGAATAGTTTCATATTTCCGATTTCGGCTGCTTTATCTGTTCCGGCAACCTGATAAATATTGATGTCCTTGCGGGTTGGATGAATTGTGATTCCGTTGGGATCGTAAATTAAAAGTCCACCGGGTTTTACAGATTGCTGGAATTTATCCATGGATTGTTGATTCAAAATGATCGCGGTGTCAAACTGATTCAAACATGGTGAGCTAATACGTTCGTCACTGATGATTACGGTTACATTTGAAGTACCACCTCTCATTTCGGGGCCGTAGGATGGCATCCAGCTTACTTCCTTGTCTTGCATAACACCGGAATAGGCCATGATTTTACCCATCGAGAGTACTCCTTGTCCGCCAAAGCCTGCTATAATGATTTCTTCTGTCATAATTTTAAATTTTTAAAAGTTAAATTTTATTTTTCAGGGACTTTAATGTCTCCAAGAGGATAGAATGGAAGCATATTCTCTTCGAGCCACTGATTTGCTTTTACTGCAGGTAATTTCCATCCTGAATTACAATTGGAAACCACTTCAACAAAAGAAACCCCTTTATTTAATTTCTGATTTTCAAAAGCAGTTCTGATAGCTTTTTTGCATTTTCTAACCAATGCAGGAGTATAGACAGCCTGACGGGTTACGTAGTAGGTTCCCGGAAGTTGTGCCACAAGTTCGGTGATTTTGAGCGGATTTCCCATAATGCTCAAATCTCTTCCGTAAGGAGAAGTAGCAGTCTTCATTCCTTCCAAGGTTGTGGGAGCCATTTGCCCGCCTGTCATTCCGTAAATTCCATTGTTGATAAAAATGATGACAATGTTTTCTCCTCTGTTACAAGCGTGAATGGTTTCGCCGGTACCAATGGCTGCCAAGTCACCGTCTCCCTGATAAGTAAATACAAAATGGTCGGGTTTTAAACGTTTGATGGCAGTGGCCAAAGCAGGTGCACGACCATGGGCAGCTTCAATGAAATCAACATCGAAGTAATTGTAAGCAAGTACTGAACAGCCTACAGGGGCAATACCGATTGTGTGATCCTGAATTCCCATCTCTTCAATCACTTCGGCAACAAGTCTGTGAGTGGTTCCATGACCACAACCGGGACAATAGTGCATCGTGTTGTCTGTCAAAACAGGAGTACGTCTATACACTAAGTTTTCGGGTTTTATAATATCTTCTCTTTTCATACTTATTATTTTTTGAATTTATTAAAATGGAGGATTTGAATCCGGCCATTTATTTTATTAATTTTGTTTCAATAGCATTTAATACTTCACTTGGAGAAGGAATAATACCGCCGAAACGTCCAAAGTGCTCAACAGGAACTTTGCATTCAACAGCCAGCTTAACATCTTCAATCATTTGACCTGCGTTCATCTCTACAGAGAGAATACCTTTGGTTTTTAAACCTATTTCGTGAATGATTTTTGAGGGGAAAGGCCATAAAGTAATGGGACGAAGTAGCCCTACTTTAATTCCTTTGGCACGTGCCAATTCAATAGCTTTCTGACTGATACGTGCAGAAGAGCCGTAAGCAACGATTAAATATTCGGCATCATCACAATAGAGAGCTTCATATCTTACTTCATTAGCTTCACATTCTTTGTATTTCTTTTGAATACGAATATTAACCTGTTCCTGTTTTAAGGAATCCAGTTCAAGAGAGGTGATGATGATATGATCTTTTCTTCCATGTTTGCCGGTAGCTGCCCAAGGATGATTTTTGATGATATACTCATCTGTCCAACGTGGTTTGTAATCGGTAACTTCCACTTTTTCCATTACCTGACCAATAACACCGTCTGAAAGTATCATCGCGGGGTTGCGGTATTTGAAAGCCAACTCAAAGCCAAGTTCTACAAAGTCATACATTTCTTGAACAGAAGCAGGAGCTAAGGTGATTAAACGATAGTCGCCATGTCCGCCGCCTTTGGTAGTCTGAAAATAATCAGCCTGAGATGGTTGAATGGTCCCAAGACCAGGGCCTCCTCTGACAACGTTAACTACAAGTGCAGGAAGTTCTGCACCGGCAATGTAGGAAATACCTTCTTGCATAAGACTAACTCCCGGACTGGAAGAAGATGTCATCACTCTTTTCCCAACAGAAGCTCCACCATATACCATGTTGATGGAAGCTGTTTCACTTTCAGCCTGAAGCACAACCATTCCGGTACGTTCATAAGGTTTCTCTGCCATTAGGTGTTCAAGAACTTCAGATTGGGGAGTAATCGGATAACCGAAATAGCCATCCGCACCGCATCGAATTGCCCCTTCTGCAATCGCTTCGTTTCCCTTCATTAATTTTAATTCTTTCATATAATTGTTTTTTTTATTGTTGATTAAAAAATTTTTGAAATCAGATTATACATTACCAAGTGTTATATCTTAGCTCGATAAACCGTGATAACACCATCCGGACATAATATTGCACAATTTGCACATCCGATGCAGGCATCTTCATTTATTATCTCTAAATAATTATAACCTTTTTGGTTAACCTTTTTTCCAAGGGCAATTACCTCATTCGGGCAACCTGTTATGCAGACTCCGCATCCCTTGCACATCTCATTGTCAATGACAATCGTTCCTTTTACAGCCATAATGAATTTTTTATTTGTTATTAATTTGAATTATAGATAGTTGCATTTAAAAAATAAACTCCACGAAAATACAAATTTATTTTGGATTATTCAATCAAAATTGAAAATAAACTACTTTAAAGCATAGTTTATTTCCCTTTTGATGGAGCTTCTTTGATGAAATAATAGAAATTATTGCTTGATCAATTTTTTTGTCAGAAATCTGTTCTTCCCTACGATATTTATAAAATAAATTCCGTCAGAAAAGTCAGTGATATCCACAATGGTTTTGTCGTTTTGCAACGGAACCACTTTTAACAGCCTACCTGTTAAGTCAGTGATGGAAATTGAGAGACCTTTTTCCGATTTGTCAGGATAGAGAATCACAATATGGTCAGTGGCAGGGTTTGGATAGAGCATCATTGCCTCTTCTCCATAGTTCTCATTGATGGAAATATTGGATTCGAAGAGAGCCAGAATAATGTGAGATTCGTTAACATCGGTAAAGGTGTATGTGGAGTCGCTGCCTACAGTCTCCCCGTCAACAACAGTGTAAAGAATATGATACCCCTCATCCGGATATAAATGGTAGGTGATGGTTTCTCCTTGATTTACCTCGATAGTCCCTTCAGGACTGATAGTCCCGCCATAGTTTGTATAAGCCGTGATCGTATAAACCGGAAGTGCTGAGGTTCCCGTTAGATGTATGGTGACGGTTGGGGCACCCGGACTGCTCAGGAGAAGATTTCGGTTGTCTGTCCCAATTGAAGTGGGATTATATCTGACATAGAGCATTCCTCCGTTTGGAGGCAAAGAGGTGGAACTAACCCAAATGCTATCACTTAAAACCTGAAACGGACTCCCTGTTGAAACGGTGATCTCAGTGGAGAGATCCACCCCATAAACGGAAATATATTGCGAAACAGAAGGAACCCCGGGAGAGCTTTCAAAGGATAAATCGGAGATATTGGTCGAGATGGTCGGAACAGGGGTTATGATAAATTGAGCTTCGATGGTATGGTTGGCAATTACATTGGAAAAATGATAACTTGAAACGGCTCCTATGCTCACATTATCAACCCTGACATCTGAAATGGAATAGAGACTGTCGGGAGTTATGGTAAAAGAGAGGTTGTTCCCGGAAAGTACATTATTTGCTCCGGCGGGATTGATGCTCCCACCTTGTCCTGCAATGGCGGTAATGGTATAACTTGTATTGTTTTGGGCAATGGTAATATCGTCAAGGGCAATTCCGTAGCCATAATTGGCTATCCCTTCAAAAGCAATGAAATAGGTGGATGACGGGTTCGGGAGATTGATAGACTCTTGTTGCCAGGTGGAAATATTGTTGCTGTATGTACGTAATAATACCCACGATCCTCCGGGAGTAGTTTTGTAATAGATATTGAGAACGTCCTGATCTGATCCGTATAACGGTTGAGTGTGCCAAAAAGTAAGTTGCGGGTTTGATAATCCGGTGAGATTGAGCTCCGGAGTGATTAATTTGGCACTGTTTCCATTGTAATTACTTGCCTCAAAGTAGGCGTTGTAAGAGCCTGAGTGTGAGGTGGCAGGTTGATAGTAGCCACCATATCGGTATATCCAGCTTGTTTGCCCTGATTCTATAATTTCATACCAGCAACTTGGAATGGAGCCCCCTTCAAATCCTTCGGACCAGGGGAAAGTGCTGACATTTCCACAAGAATTCCCAAAAAGTGTAATTTGTTCGGAAACTGCTCCGGTGCTCGTCAAAAGTACACTCCCCTGATGTGATCCGGCATTTGTGGGACTGTATCTTACATATAGAGGCCCTCCCGTTGAATCCAGCGTGGTGCTGGTCCCCCAAGTGGTATTATTGTTGGAAATCTGAAACGGGAAAGAGACGGATGCAGTAATGGGATTACTGAGATTATTTCCTGTAACGGTAGCGGTTTGTCCAGCCGAGGGAGTCCCGGCGGTTGCGTAAAATGACAGAGAAGAGGGAGTCACACTGATGGTGTTGGGCGGATAGATATTCAGGATGGCACGGTGATTCTGATTGAACCCTATGGTCCCCGGATTGAGCGCGTTTATTTGAAAATAACCGTTATAAGTGCCGCCCCATCCCCAGTTATAATGGAAATAGTCACTCGAATTATAACCGTCACAAACAAAAGCATGTCCCCCTTCATCACCTGATGCCGCATAATAGACAGGAACGCCTTCATCAAGTTCTCCTTTCAGCGCAATCATCCAATTGTTGTCCGTATAGTCGGAACGGTAAATTCCATTGACATAGGGGTACTCAAAGTAATTGGTAAAAGCATATTCTGCGGAGGGATAGGAAGGGCCTAATGAATAGGCCCCACTCCCGTCCGGTCCGTACATCATTTCAACGGCAACACCGCAATGATAGCAAAGCGTTGCAACAGCATTTATTTCATTTGCGGAAGAATAGGAATTGAGATAGGCAGGCATCAGATTATACTGATAGGTAGTAGTAGCAAAATTGGCACTTTGCAACCCATAATCTCCATAGCCGTCAGAGGAATTGTTGGCATAATAGGAGTGTGATCCTGTGCCATGTGTGGGATATTGCCAAAAGCGTATGATTTGTGCCATAGCAGTGGCAACGCAGCCCGTTGGCACTCTTCCTCCCGAAGCAGCAGTGTCGGCCGGACAAAGTGCATTATAGTAAGGCCGTTGATTCCAGGTGGTCTCCAGAAGAGGAGATACAGAAGTGGTGCTTCTGGTGGAATAGGTGGTGCCTGAACGTAACGCCTGCCACTCCCGGGTGATTTGACTGCTTGCAGGAATGTTGTATTCTATGACTTGACTGATTTGCTGTTTAAAACTTTCAAGATAAGCGGCTACATTTGTCGGGATCTCATTTTGATTGAAAGTGCTTTCAGTAGAATAGCCCAGTATCGGCAGCACCTGATCGTCGGCAGCTACAATAACAAAAGCAGCATTGCCGGCATTGAACACATAATAACACGGTGTTGCGTTGTCGCCCCTGATCATTGATGAAGCCTGAACGGCAAGTTCCAATTGGTCGGCACTGCTTATAGTGGCTATTTGGGAAGATAGGAATTGAAATCCGATATTTTTAGCACTGTTAACATCGACAGGATTGCAAAACAGGGAATTTAGTAATCCGAAAAGAATCGAAAAAAAGATAATTTTGATTTTCATAATAAATTACTTTGGGGCTTTGGGGTTTATTCTTGGGCAAAAATAATATTAATTCATCATAATCAACTCGGTACTATTGAATTTTTTTATTTGGGCGGACTTGTTTGGTTCCCCTTTGCCGACTGATATAATTCCTCAATAAATTAAATCGAAACACGCTGAAAGTCAATCCCTCAAAGTGTTTTTTTGTGGTGGAGTTTTTTTTTAATTAGGATGGTAGGGGAGTTATTCATTTTCTTTCAAACTTCTAATTGCCGAATTAATAATATAATCAATTTGACTTTCATATTCGTTGTATTTTGTTTTCATTATAGGATTTGTTTCAAAGAATATTGATTTACAGTTGTCTTTATTTAATACAGGTTCTATGCCATTCTCATAAACTGTCATTGCAGTATAATCATATCCCTCAAATGGATTAATTGCTCCATAGTATCTGTTATTTATAAAACCCCAAGCTATTTCGTCAAGAAAGTCATAATCTTTCCCAATTCTATTTAGAACAATTTCTGGATATTTCACAAATAATCTTTCAAGTGCGAAAGAACGTTCTTCCTCAGAAGAGCCAGAAGTGAAAAGTAAATAATTGAAGTAATAATCAACTCCAAATTTTTCATCAGACTTTATGCAAATATCAGAAAATGTTTTTGTCAGACTATGAGATATGTATTCCATACCGTTGGCAACGCTATCAATATAATCTGTATACTTTAGATTATATAGTTTTTGAGTTATCTGCCAACTTATCTCCAAATCAGTTTGATTAATAACTAATTTCTCCTTTATTATCAATAATTTATCAAATTCTTTTCTACATGAATCACATTGTTTTCCAAATAAGTTAATAGTCAAAGTCGTAATCAGAATGAATATCAAATTTGTTTTTGTCATTATGCTGTGCTTTTGTTTTACCATTTTTGCTAACGTTATGGCGGTATGTTTTTGTTGCTGATTTCGAATCACTTCACTTTCAAGTTACAGCTACTTTTGATACGAGCAGTGCCGCTAGATAAACCACTTACTGCCCAATGTTTTATTCACTTGTTGGCGCCAGTAATTATTTAAGTCTATATCCAATTGTCAAGTTTATTGTAAAAGTATTTACGGTTACCTTTCCGCTAATTTCACTATTTTCAATTGTCCAATCCGCGACTTTTGTGAAATCTAAATAGTAATCCGCGCGTAATCCAAATTGAAGATTTGAAATGTCGAATTTTAATCCTGCACCCAATATTAATCCAATCGATATTCTTTTTAATTCATCAATCTCTTTAAGGCTGTCAAAATGCTTGCTACTACTCACTAAATAATCAAAACGAGGGCCAATACTTATAAATGGCAAAACAATTTCTTTAATCCGGTATTTCAAATCAATCATAGTGTTTATTGACAAATAATCCAAAGTCGCTTTTTCAGTAATGGTCTGACCAGTTAATACTCCATTTTGGTCCATAAGAGCGAACTCATCTTTGCCTCCTTTTCTAATCATCCCGATGTTTGTTGATAAATTAAAATATTGCTTATCAAGATAATCTAATCCGGCAAAAATTGAATACCCTATCAATATTTCATTATATAAGGGGTCAATATTCACACCTTTCAACTGCCAATCAAGTTTGGAAATTGATGTCCCTCCTTGGATTTTTATAACTTGTCCATTTGTCAAAATTGCAATTGTCAATCCGAGTAGTAATAATCCTGTCTTTTTCATATTTTATCGTTGATTAAATGTAAATTGTGTCATCTGTTATTATTGGTGCAGTGTTGTACGAAGTGCCATTTGCATAGTGAGAGTCTAACCATAGCCTTTAGTTACATTTTTTGTTCTTTTTTAAATAATTCTTTATCTTCTTTTCAATAAAGTTCCCAAAATTACGTATTATTCTTTTTAAAAATCATTGTTTCTTGTATTTTATTATTGAAAAAAGCACATTTTTCAATAAATGAGTCTTGCTGTATTGCCAAAATAGTGATGGGGAGCAGGTTTGAGGGGGTAGTTAGGTGGAAATGGGTTCGTGGCTACAAAATTTGGATTTTGTGCTTATGAAATTTTTTTTTGTGCTTATGAAATTTGAATTTATTAGCCAATAAATTTTTTTTATTAACTATGAAATTGAATTTTAGTGGCTATGAAATTAAATTTTCATAATTATGAATTTTTAAGCCTTAAAAATAGATATAAAATAGTCAGGAGATTTTAATCTGCGAGTTGGGTTATACATGTTTCAATATGAAGGATTTTGGCAATGATCCTTTGATTTGGAAAAAAAACGGCAAGTGAGTGTTTTATCTTTTTCATTTTAGTATTTTTGCAGCCATTATTATAGTAGGTCAGAATTATAAATACTTAAAATTTAAAAAGAAAATGAGTGAAATTATTGGAATTATAGGTCGTCAGATATTGGATTCACGTGGCAATCCAACAGTAGAAGTGGATGTTATAACTGCAGCCGGTGCCATAGGACGTGCCGCTGTTCCGTCAGGAGCTTCTACGGGAGTGCATGAAGCAGTGGAATTGCGCGATGGCGATCCTAAGAAATATCTTGGTAAGAGTGTTTTAAAAGCTGTTCAGAATGTCAATAAGGTGATTGCTGAGGATTTGAAGGGGATGAATGTGCAGGATCAAAATAGAATTGATGCCCGAATGATTGAGTTGGACGGAACTCCCAATAAAGGCAATCTCGGGGCAAATGCCATTTTGGGTGTCTCTTTGGCTTGTGCCAAAGCTGCTGCCATGGAAACCGGCCAGGAATTATACCGATATATCGGCGGCTGTAATGCCAATATGCTTCCCGTTCCCATGATGAATATTCTGAATGGCGGTTCCCATGCCGACAACAGCATCGATTTTCAGGAATTTATGATTATGCCTGTCGGAGCTCAATCCTTTGCCGAGGCATTACAAATGGGTGCGGAAGTCTTTCATAACCTGAAAGCGGTTTTAAAATCTCAGGGCTATTCCACCAATGTCGGCGACGAAGGCGGTTTTGCTCCTAACCTCAAATCAAATGAAGAAGCTATTGAAGTAGTGGTTAAAGCCATCGAAAAAGCCGGCTATAAACCCGGGGAAGATGTTTGCATTGCCCTGGATCCCGCCGCTTCCGAATATTTCATTCCGGAAGAAAATGTATATCATCTCAAAAAATCCAGCGGTCCCATTGTTTCCATTGAAGACGGTATGGCAGAAGATGACTGGGATGGATGGAAAATGTTGACAGACAAAGTAGGAGATCATATCCAATTGGTTGGCGATGACCTCTTTGTTACCAATGTAGAACGATTGGCTATGGGCTTTGAAAAAGGCGTTGCCAACTCTATCCTCATTAAGGTTAACCAGATCGGAACCCTAACTGAAACTATCAACGCCGTTACTATGGCGCACAGAGCCGGTTATACCGCCGTTATTTCACACCGCTCCGGAGAAACCGAAGATACCACCATTGCCGATCTTTCCGTTGCCCTCAATACCGGCATGATTAAGACAGGTTCTGCCAGTCGTACCGACCGTATTGCAAAATATAACCAATTGCTTCGCATCGAAGAGATGCTCGGTGAAGACGCTGTTTTCCCCGGTAAATCTCTTTTCGGTCGCTAATTTTTATTGTTTTCTCTCATGACCATTAATATCATCACCCTCGGTTGTTCCAAGAATACCGTTGATTCTGAAGTATTAGCATCAAACTACCAAAATCAGGGATACACGGTCCTCTTTGAGGCAGATGCCGAGAGTGATATAGTGCTCATCAATACCTGCAGCTTCATTCAGGATGCAAAAGAGCAGTCCATTGAAGAAATCTTCAACCAGATTGAACGTAAAAACAACGGACTGGTAAAGAAAGTCTTTGTGATGGGGTGTCTTGCACAACGTTACAAAGAAGATCTCCAACAGATGCTTCCCGAAGTGGATGGAATTTTCTCCTTTGCCGAACTTCCCAAAATGCTTCACATTGATAAGTTTAATTTGTTAGAAAAGGCAGATCGACTTTTGTCAACCCCCAAACACTATGCTTATCTCAAAGTGTCTGAAGGGTGCGACCGGCAGTGTGCTTTCTGTGCCATCCCCATGATTCGGGGCAAGCAAGTTTCGAAGCCCATAGCGCAATTGCATGACGAAGCTCAGTTGCTCGTTTCAAAAGGCGTTAAGGAAATTATGCTCATTGCCCAGGATTTGTCCAGTTATGGTACCGACCTTGCCAAGAAACAGCTATTGCCCGACTTGCTCGCAAGTTTAGTTCAGATTAAAGGACTTGAATGGATTCGGTTGCATTATCTCTTTCCCAATAATTTCCCTTACGAAATCCTGGATTTGATGCCTCATCATCCTCAGATTTGCAAATATTTGGATATTCCCTTACAACATATCAGCGAAAATGTGCTCAGGAGCATGAATCGCCCGGGGAATCCCGAACAACTCTATAAATTAATTGCTACCATCAGGGAAAAAGTACCCGGAATTGCTTTCCGTACCACCATGCTATCGGGCTTCCCCACCGAAACCAAAGCCAATCATACTGAGTTGATGCAATTTATTAAAGACATCCGTTTTGAAAGGCTCGGCGTTTTTTCCTACTCCCAAGAAGAGGATACGCCGGCGTTTTCCTTCGGTGATCCTATTAAAAAAGCCGAAAAGAAGAAACGCTACCAAGAAATCATGTCGCTTCAGGAGTCCATCTCCTTTGAAAATAATCAAAATAAAATCGGCTCCGAATGGAAAGTCATCATAGATGCTGAAGAAGAGGAATATTACCTTGGTCGCAGTGAATTTGATTCTCCCGAAGTGGACAATCTGGTCCTGATTGACAAAAAAAGGCCTCTTGAAATTGGAAACTTTTATACCGTCCGCATTGAGAAAGCCGATGCCTATGATCTGTTCGGGACTGCAATAAAAGTGGATATCACCTAATCTCAATTCAACAGCTATATCATTATGTTTACTTTATTTGGTGTGATTTTGGGAATAATATATGGCGGCTTTTGGGGTGCCGTATTGGGATTTATTGTTGGAAGTTTCCTCGACTCTGTTGTCTTCAGAAAAAAAATCTACACTAAAAAACATTACTATTCTCAAAACGATTTTTCCCGCATCATTCTGATTCTCAGTGCAGCGGTGATGAAGTCTGATACCCGGCTCAAAACTTCGGAACTCGATTATGTCAAAGAATATCTGAGACAAAATTTCAGTCCTCAGACGGCGCAATCTCTCTTACTCCAATTGCGTGAAATATTGGAGCAGGATTATCAAATTGGTCCCGTCTGCGAAGAAGTCAGAATGAATGCCTCTATTTCTGAAAAACTCTATATTTTGCAATTCCTTTTTGGATTGGCAGGTGCTGATGGCACTTACTCCAATGCCGAGTTGATGACCATTCAACATATTTCCGACCTGATAGGAATTAGTCGCGGGGACTTTGAATCCATCAAAACCATGTATATAGGATGGTCACGTGCGGGAGCCTATACCTATTCGGGATCCTATTCCACCACCTCCTCTGCACCTACATATGACCTTGACAACGACTATAAAATTTTGGAAATTCCTTCCACCGCAACCAATGATGAGGTCAAAGCCAATTACAGAATGCTGGCGAAAAAATACCATCCCGACAAAGTCAACCACCTCGGAGAAGATATCAGAAAAGCCGCAGAAGTCAAATTTACCAAACTTAATCAGGCCTACGAACGAATTAAAAAGTCCAGAGGAATGAACTAAGGGTGGATATACAGAGTTTAATAATCAAAATTGGCCACAAATATTATTTTATTTGGCCTTTTTCTATCATTTTTTGAGGATCATAAGCAGGTAACGGGTACTTGGCAAGTATTGTTGACGATGTTTTTGAAAATAAAATTCCTCTTGAAGTTCCGATAGCAATACCTAATAACACAGGAAAAATCCCGCCCTTATCAATAATTTTATCTTTTTCTTTTTTTATATATTCTTCCTTGTTATTAACATAAAAGACATAATCAATCCAGAGTTCCAAAATGGATTTTTCCTCATTTTTATCATCGGGATAATTATATTTCGTTATCAAACTTACAGTAACCAAATCCTCATCCAACTCAAATTTATATCCCAGTTGGACTATAAGTTTACTATCATCAAACTCTTTAAGAGTACTGATGGATTCATGTAAACAAAAATTCTTCTCAATTATTTCCGATAATTTGAATTCAATTTGTTTTTTATCAGTTGTATTTTTCATAAGAATATTTATTTTTTATTTTCGAATCATAATAAACAAATGAATCAGGATATTTTTTCTGACTGTCAACAACTTTTAATAGCACCAAAGCTGTAGGTTTGGTAGAAACATAATCTACTTTCGGAAGAGAAGATTTAGTAATAGAGAGAATATTTTTATTCAAAACCATTTCGATTTTTGCAATAGTTGCAGTCGTAAAATTATGAGTTCCCTGTAGCCATTTACTTATTTCCGATTCTTTTTTATTCATTGCTTTTGCAAATTCACGCTGAGTCATTCCTTTTTCCGCTAAGATATCCATGATCCTGTCTGCAATATCAACTGACAAATCAACGCTCCGTTGTATCTCAGGCGTAATAAGTTTACGACACTCTTCCATTAACGAATTCTTTTTCATAACGTTATTTGAATTTATTATTTTTCTTGCTTTTATTTTAATGTAAAGGTTAAATCTTCCAAGATATCATCATCTTTAAAAGAATTATTTTTTTTCTTTTCTAACCCTATTTTTTTATCAACTTCCTGCAGAATTTCAACATAACCATTTAATTCAGAATCGTCATTATATGTCCTGCTTTTTTTTAATCCCCCATTGCCCAAAATTATAATAGAAGGAGAATAGGCTATACAATACAACCTTAATTTTGAGGTTTCAATATTATTGGGCAACTCAAATACTTTATCCTTATATTTTCCTGCATATCTAAAATGTCTATCAAAAACGCCATCTTGAATGATTTTGTCTATGCGAGCCATAATAATTCCTATATCTTTACTATAAATGTCTTTATATTTTGAAAGAAAATTCTCAAATTCAGTATGCTCATTATGTTCAAATTTAATGGAATAGATAAGTACTTTTTCATATTCTTCCAGCAATACAATTGATACTTTTTTCACACATATTCACTTATAAGTTAAGTCTGCAAAGATAATTGTTTTTACAACATTATCAAACAAATTAGAATATTTTTTATTTTGCTTTCATTATCGGGATGCCAATAAGGGATTAACTTTTTTTTTCAATAGATAATGATCTTTACTATATCTAGAATAAGTGTTTATAAATGTACATCTTAATTTGTGAATTTATAAATTTTAATTTTGCGATTTTATTTTTTTGATAAATAATATTAATTGTATAAATTTGCAATGCAAATAATTCTTCATCCATGTATATCAATGAATCTCTTTTTAATGAATTTTTGACCGAAAGGGAAGTTGCATGGATAGGGATTGATTTCTCAAAGGCGATGTTTACTAAAAACGGCTTTGAAATGCCGCAGGAAGCCATCATCCATTTTTTTAACGACTTGAATTTGCTGATTATCTCCGACCAGAAAAAATATGATATTCGACTCAGCTTTCGGAAGCCTGTTATGCACTATGATTTATCGCTGATTACCAAAAAAAACAAATCGGTGAAAATTGCTTCCCACTTGGTTGAAAACATCTCCGTTTTCCATCAGTTTTCAGAAGAGGAGCTTTTGCAATATGTCTCTACTTTTGAAATTCCCGTTCAGTCGAGGTTCGCGCTTACTTTAGTGGTAGAATCTCTGGATCGAAACAGTAAGACCGGCTCTTTATGGGTTGTCCTCCTTGATACCCAAACCCATCAGGTCGCTCTTTGTGAGAAGTTCTTAAAAAGCCCCGGCGGACTGACAAACTGTAGCTTTTGGGCTCGTGTCTTTTATAACCTATTCCATGATATTAAAGGCCATTCTTTTGAAAGATGGGTAAATATGGTTAGGCCATCATAATAAACTTACATACTATGTCTGCATTTAAAGCATACGATTTCAGAGGACTCTTCGGAGTTGATTTTACTTTAGACGATATTTATAAAATAGGATTCTATCTTCCTGAATTATTACAAACAAATAAAATACTGGTAGGGAGAGATATGCGGCTCTCAACCCCTGAAATTTTCAACTCCCTGTGTCAGGGCATTACCGATGCCGGGGCCGATGTTTATGACATGGGACTGACCACCACACCGATGGTCTATTTCTTTACCGCCAAACATCATTTTGATGCTTCCATCATGATTACCGCCTCTCACAATCCTAAATCCCACAACGGATTAAAAATTTCCCGTACCAATGCTTTTCCGGTAGGGTATGACACCGGATTGAATAAACTTGAAGAGATGGTGTTGACGCAGACGCCTGCTCCGGTTTCATCTAAAGGCAACATTATCGACTATCCGGTGATGAAAGAATATCTTGCCTTTCTTGCCGATTATAAATATGATATTTCAAATCTGAACATCGTGATGGACTGCTCAAACGGAATGGCTTCCATCTTGGTAAAGGAAGTTTTTGGGAATCAACCGCTTTATCTTTTTGATCAACTTGACGGCACTTTTCCAAATCATGAAGCCAACCCCGATGAAAAGGGACAGTTCATTTCTCCTGATTTGATGATTGCTGTTTTGGGAAACTATTTTATCGAAGAAAAAAATGTTTTGGGAAAGGTGATTATTGATATCAGAACTTCTAAGTCTGTCTCCGAATATATCTCCCGATTAGGGCGTGAAGTCTATACCTGGCGGGTGGGCAGGGCTTATGCAGCCATGAAACTTAGGGAAATTGACGGGGCTTTCGGTGGCGAATTTGCCGG
>JAGVVH010000271.1 GCA_019135895.1 Bacteroidota bacterium
CTATTAGGACCGGATGTATTAATTATTATCAGCAATCATACAATACAAAGGAACAAATTAATAAAAAACCAACCAGACACATGTTCTTCGATAAAAATTGGTAATGATGTCTGGGTAGGAGCAAAATCAGTAATTTTACCAGGTGTAACAATAGGTGATGGAGCTGTTATTTCCGCAGGCTCAATTGTGACAAAAGATGTGGATCCATATACAGTCGTTGGTGGATGTCCTGCCAAAAAAATTAAAGATAGGGTATAATGAATAATTCATACAATAGAAATTATTTTAACATATACTTTTGGCGTTCACTTTCTATTATTTCCGGGTTTCTCTCACTATTAATTATTGTTCCGCATTTATCAAATAATCAGGAATTATATGGTATTTATACTTTTTGCATATCATTTACGTTGTATTTAACTTATGCAGATATTGGTTTTCTTGGAGCTGGTCAGAAGTATGCAGCAGAAGAGTTTGCCAAAGGAAATCGAAATGAGGAAATTAAAATTCTTGGTTTTACAGGAGCCATTTTGCTATTGATGGTTTTGCCTTTTTCCGTGGCAATGATTTATTTTTCTTTCCACCCTGGTCATTAGTTCCAGAATTATACTTAAATCCTTTTTCTACTTCTTTGGCGTTATAATATTCAAGGTACTTTGATTTATCTATATCACTTGGTAAAATCGCATAATATTTGTCAAATTCTATTGTATTATAAGAATCACTTTCAGTAATCATTTCTTCATGAATTTTTTCTCCTGGTCGAATCCCAATTTCTTCTAAAGTAGCATTCGGAGTTATTGCTTTAGCGATAGTCTCAATCTTATAAGAAGGAATTTTGGGAACAAATATCTCGCGACCAATAGCATTCTCTATAGCCCATAAAACCATTTCCACTCCTTCTTCTAATGATATATTGAATCTTGTCATATCTTTATGAGTAATTGGAATTGAATCTCCATTTTTTGCTTTATTCAAGAAGAACGGTATTACAGAGCCTCTGGAACCCATAACATTTCCATATCTTACAACAGAAAAACGAAGGTCTCTCTTGCCTTTTATGTTATTTGCAGCAATAAACAATTTATCTGACACTAGTTTCGTTGCTCCGTAAAGATTTATTGGTGCAGCAGCCTTATCTGTTGATAAGGCAACCACAATTTTAATATTGGTGCTTAAAGCAGCATCAATAATATTTTGAGCTCCTCCTATGTTGGTTTTAATACACTCATCCGGATTATATTCAGCAGTAGGAACTTGTTTTAAGGCAGCTGCATGTATTATTACATCTATTCCTTCACAAGCTCTTTTTAGACGTGTACCATCTCTGACATCACCAATAAAAAAGCGTACCTGAGGAAATTTTGACTCAGGGTAAAGTTGAGCCATCTCAAATTGTTTTAGCTCGTCTCTGGAGTAAATTACGAGTCTTTTAACATCAGGATATTGTTCCAAAATCGTTTTCACAAACATTTTTCCGAAAGATCCTGTCCCTCCTGTAATTAATATCGACTTATTATTTAACATTTCAAAATTATTTATGACTGTTCTATATAATTAACCATAATAGACATTAACAATCTGATAGCAAAAGTGAGCAATCAATACTCATATTGATTAAAATCTATAATAAATTAGTTAGCTTTTTTTTACTTTACTGAAAGTTTCCTTCAAGTAGGGCATTCCCAACACCCACCCTACTCCAATTAAAAATCCCAAAAAGGTAAATATAATTAGTATCTGAGCACGAGATGGCCCTGATTTTTCTACAGGTACTACTACAGGTTCAATAACCGTTAAGATGGGTGTGGTTTCAGTGACGGCGATTTTGGCCTGTTCTTTTTGTTTGGCCAGTTCTGTGTAGACGCCCAGTAAGAGGGTGTATTCGGATTGGAGTTTTTCTTCCCGGGTGCGGGCCATGGCGGAGGTCAGGTTGACGTTGGCATCACGGAAACGGGCGAGTTCTTCCTGTTTGGCTTCAAAATTTGCTTTGGCTTCCTGGTAGCTGCCTTCCACAAATTCCAGGTTGGCACGGACCTTTTGCAATTTGAATTCGGTCAGGTATTGCTGGAGTAATTGCTGTGCTTTCAGGGTTATTTGTGCTGCCAGGTAGGGGTCCCTCATAGTAGTGGATAATTGCACATAGCCCTGTTTTTCGTTTAAGTCCAAAGAAAACGCTTCAAACAAAACTTTTGCTAGTTTTTGTTCTGTATAGCTTAATCGAGGAATGCTGTCCTGAATATTTTCGGTTGCAGTTTCTGCTTCTTCCGGTTCTCCCCTGATGGCCCCAATTATTACTCCCGGCAACCCGATGGTGTATTTCTTGATGGCAGCCAGCAGGTTGAATTTCCGGTATTGTTTATCGGTGGCGTAGTCA
>JAGVVH010000440.1 GCA_019135895.1 Bacteroidota bacterium
TCATCGGCCAGCAACAGTTTGGGTTTCCCGACAATAGCCCTTGCTATGCCCACAAGTTGCTGCTGCCCGCCCGAAAGCTGTTGCGGGAAGAGCTCTTTTTTTGCCACGATGTTGAACCTGTCCAGAAGATCAGCAATCATTGCCTGACGTTCTTTTCGCTTCACCCCTTTGTAAACAAGCGGTGTTTCAATATTTTCATATACCGTCATCTCTTCAATAAGGTGGTATGCCTGAAAGATGAAACCGATAAAATGGCGGTGATAATCTCCACGCATTTTATCGTTAAGTTCAGTCACATTAGTATCATAAAGCCAGTACTCGCCCGCTGAAGGAGAATCAAGCAATCCGAGGATATGAAGCAGGGTTGACTTGCCCGAACCACTATCGAATCATCTGTATAATTGTTAATTGTTCATTGCTAATTCAGCTTCGCAGCATTTTCTGTCGTCGCTCGGCATAGCTCAAGCAAGCTTGACACTGCACTCACTCCTAAGAAAATTGCTAATTGTTCATTGCTAATTGAGTTACTCGTAACGAAGTGAATTCACTGGATTCTGCATCGCAGCCCGTGTAGAGTTAAATACCGCTACGGCACCCGTAAGCAGGAGAATGGCAATACCGGCCAGAATGAAAACCCACCATTGCAATGAAATCTGTACACTGAAGTTTTGTAACCATTTCATGGCAAGGAACCACGCTCCTGTCAGTCCCAGCTGTCAGTCCCAGCACCACGCAGGGAACGGCCACTCTGGAAATATCCGAAACGAAGATGCGGATTACATCGATCACGGTGGCGCCATTAATACGTCGGATGGCAAGATTCTTCCGGTAACGGATGATCTCATCGCTCAGATAGCCCAGAAGTCCTATCACAGTAATCAGCAATATCACGAAGCCCCCGACGTAAAGTGCGTTTCGAAAACCTCTTTCTGCCTGATACTCACCCTCCTGTTCTGCAGCCAGACTGTAAACACGTGCTTCGCCACGCGGAATGGCATTGTTGATAATATCAGTGAATTTCTGCATGACATTGAGGTTGCTGCCCGTTCGCGTCCTGATAAGGATTAAAAAATTGTGGTTGTTTCCCGGTCGCGTTTTGATTAGAATGAAAAAATTGAAAGCCGGATTCTTTTCAAATATCTCTATAAATCGCTCTTGCGGCATATAGAAGAAAACGGAAGGGCGTTCATCTTTGCTACTTATACTTTCCATAATAAAATCGTTGAAAATGCCGGAGATGTTGGATGCACCATTTCTGTTATGCTCTGTTATTTCCACACTTTTTCCTACCACACCGTCAGTCCAACCGTTATTCAGCACTAATAGGTCGGCTCCTTTCTGGCTGATCATCACGCTGTTGGGAGCGGTCTCATCTTTTTGAAACGCCTGTCCGGAAACCATTGGGATATTCAAGATGGAAAAGTAGCTGTCGTCCACGAAATAATAATCGGCAACGTTGAACAGTTCTTTATCTCCTTCGGGAGAAAGTACATTATTTCCCGATGCGCCGTTGATAGGCACATCTTTACCAAAGCCTACTCTTTCCACTTCGGGCAGTGCCTCAAGTTGATTCAGAACAGTTTGCAACTTATGCGCATCCATACCGCTTACCGCCCCATAATAGACATTTTCGGCATCATACCCGTGATAGGCATTTTTCATTTTGTCGTACTGCATACTGACCACCAGGAGCATCGCCAGGATGAGCGCTGCTCCGGTAAATTGCACCGCCAACAACACTTTCTTCCATCGCGTACTTTTCTTACGATAACTTCTGAAAGCTTCGGCAACCGGCGTCTGTGCGAATACTCTTCCGGGAAAATAACTGACAAAAACAATTAGCACCGTGAGTATAAGCAAAATAGGAATGATTACATGCCCATTAAGCGTGGCTTCGAGACTGTGGGCTACCTGAGATTCGAAAAAAGGTTTGATTAACAACATCAGCCCAAAAGCAACTGCCAGCGAAATAAGGAATATCAATATGCTTTCTGCGAAAATCATCCCGTGCAAATCGCATTTTTCGGCACCATAGCATTTGTAAATGGCAGAAGTCTTGGAGCGATTTACCAAGGTGCTTACAGTTAGCAGCATATAATTCATCACTGAAACAAACAAGACGATGAAAGCGATGGCGCTCAGGACAAATATCATCTCTTTCATCTGATTGGAAAAGTACTTCGGCAACGATTCAAAGGAGTATTTTAAAACGATTCCGTTTCTGCGTTCCAGTTCTTCGATATTCTGGTGCTTTTTCTGCATTTCGCGCACGGCAGGCGCGAGGCTTTCAGGCCTTACCTCTCTGGCAAGTTTCACAACCGAAAAATAACGGTCGTTCCCGAGCCAGTTTTCCGAACCGTCCCATGTGAAATTGGCTATGGATGGCATAGAGATAGCCACATCATACCTATAGTTGCTGTTTTCGGGAAGTTTCTCGAACACGCCGCCAATGGTCAGTTTCTTGCCGGGGTAGTCTTTCAGTTCAATCATCTTTCCGATCACATTTCCGCCCATCTTATCGGCTATTTCATTAGAGACCATGCAATTCATCGGAGTTTTAAGGATTTCCGATGCCTTATTCCCGGCCAGAATAGGACGAGGCATCAGATCATGCAGATATTCGTCTGCCAGCACAAAACTTCCGTTATAAGTCAATTCCTCTTCCGAGAAAAAGTCCAGCTCCCCGATAGATGTCACGCGTGTGGCAGCCTCTACTCCCGGCACTTCAGCTTTCAATCCCGGCGCAATGGCACCGCTTATCCGTGGATGTGTCGATAATTTTTCGGAAGATTGATCGAGTTTGGCAACCGAGTTTACCACGTACAACCGATTAGCATCGGGATAAAAACTGTCGAAGCTGTAATAATAAAACACTTCGGCAAACAAAAGTAATCCGAATGCCAGTCCTGTAGCCAGTGAGATTATCCGCGTGGCTGTATGCTCTCCCTTGCGGAACATTTTTCGTGCAGCTATTCTAAAACTCCTCATCTTATATTCAGTTTGTCAAGTTAAAAGTTTGTCAAGTTGAAAGTAGAAAGTAGTCAAGAGTTGACACCTTGTCCAATATCTTCCTATATAATTGTTCATTGTTCATTGCTAATTGTTCATTGCTAATTGTTAACTGCTAATTGAGCTATTCATAGCGCAGCGCTTCCACCGGGTTTCTGCTTACGGTAAAAAATGTAATGGCCATAGCTATGAGTCCTGATAGAGCGAACACCCACCAGCTTAATTCCGTTTTATAAGCAAATCCCTGCAACCAGCGTGACACAACATAATAAGCAACAGGCGTGGCGATTATAAACGAAAGCAAAACTGCAATCACAAACTTTTTATTCAGCATTCTCATTACTTCTCCGATGCTTGCCCCGTTTATCTTATGGATACCAATCTCTTTCACCCGACGCTCAGTTACCTGAATGATTTGTGCCAACAGTCCCAGGCAGGTGATTATGAAGGCTACGATGCAGAACAGGCTCAGCGCTTTGGCAGCCAGCTCTTCTTTCTTATACAGCGTGTTGTAATACTCATTGTAAAACTGAAACTGTAATGGTTGCTCGATACCTGCCTGCTTCCATGCTTTCTCCATCTGCGAGAGCTGTTCATTGAAGTTCTCAGGTAACAATCTTACATTCAATGCACTATAGAAGCCGTCTCTATAGATAAAAGCCACAGGACCTATAAGGCTGTGCATAGAGTTATACTGAAACTCGTTTACCACCCCGATTACCTTCCGGCCGAAC
>JAGVVH010000327.1 GCA_019135895.1 Bacteroidota bacterium
ATTTGTATATTCATTTTTATTTGATTTATTTGGTACAAAGATAGTAAAAATTACAATTAAATGCACGTTTTGGTTTAAAAAATGCGTTTTTTTATTAAGATTATTGACTTCTTAAGCCAATTGAGAAGTTTTTTTGACAATGAAATATTTTCTTCTTTATTACTGTTACGGTTTAGGATTTTAACCGTTTCACAATGAATCGGAAAGCAAAAATCATTTATGTATTTTCTTTGCTGGGAAGAAAGTTTTGATGTTGATTCTGAAATTTTCATATACTCACGGCTTAATTGAAGCGGTTTCATCAATCCGGAATCGTACAATTCATCAAACGTGATTCTTTTTAATCTCGTTCCAAGCGTTGTCGGCGGAATAACCCTCTGTTTTCTTATCTTTCTTATTTTGTCCTCAATTGCTTTTAAAAACTGCCAACTTAGGCATATTTCTTCTAAAGAAAGTTCATTGCATTCTTTAATTTTGTTTTGTTCCATGATGTTTTATTGTTTAAAAAGTGTTGTTTGTATTAAATCCTGTTTCGGTTATTTTGTAGTTTTTCGATTCCAGACTTTACGCAATATTGATTCCCTTTTCTGAAAGTTTCGTATCCATTCCAATAATGCAGTAAATCATAAAAGAAATGTTCGCATACATCTGAATTTTTGTATCTACCAATTATTTGTGTGTTATTCCCGTAATCCAAGTAATAAATTTTACCTTGTTCGAGTTCTTCTGTTTTTAAAATCTTGCTTTCTGACATATAATTTAGTTTTAAAGTTTAATAAAAAAGCACATACGCACAACACGTGCTATAATCAATAGCGGGTTTTGTGCTATCTTCAAATTTAGGTGTTTTAATATCTTCATTCATAATTTTAATTTTTGTTAGTTAATTCCGCTACTGCTCATAGCACCATTCCGTTTTGTGTGCAAGTGCTACGATAGAGCATTTAATGAAGGTCAGTGCTATTTGACCAAAAAATAAAAAATGCCCGCACGCTTTTGCTTTTTCAAAGCAATTAGGGTTAAAGCCACATTCCAAGTTCTGCATACAATCGGTTATTTGCAATTTTTAAATATTCTTCATTTAGTTCAAATCCCACATAGTTTCGATTTAACTTTCTTGCAACTAATGCGGTCGTTCCTGCACCCATAAACGGGTCCAAAACCAAACCATTTTCAGGGCAACCTGCTTCAATCATTCGCTTAACCAATTTTTCTGGATAGGTTGCAAAATGTGCTTCTGGAAATGGATCTGTGTTTATACTCCATACTGTTCTCATATTCTTTCCATTAGGGTTTGGTCGCATATTTCTATTTCGGTAAGTGGTTTGCCCTGTTCCATTATCCCAAGTAGAATTTCCGTTGGCTTCTAAATCATCACCGCCCCACCTATCTAATGGTTTGGTATATGGTTCAAGTTGCTGATCAAAGTAGTACCCTGTTGATTGCTTCACAAAGAAGAAGATTTTTTCAAAGTCCACAGTAAAGCGGTCAGTTGCACTACTCGGCATTTGGTTTGGTTTGTGCCATATAATTTGATTGCGTAATATCCATCCTGCATCTATCATTCCTATTGCAAAGCGTTCAGGTATCATCAGCAAACTTTTATTCAGGTTTGTTCCTCTAAATTTACTTGCCTTTGCCGTTCCGTTGGGTAATACGTAAACTTGTTTTGAGTTTTCAATGTATTTGCTTGTATCAACGTTTTTTGTTGTTCCGCTTCCGCTACCAGCGTATGTATCTCCCAAGTTTACAAAACAAGTGCCAGTGGGTTTCAGCACCCTTTGAATTTCACTGTATAGTTCAATCAGCTTTGCAATAAATTCATAATAGTTTTCTTCAAGCCCTATTTGCCCATCAACTCCATAATCACGCAATCCCCAATAAGGTGGTGAAGATATGCAGCAATCAATGCTACTATCAGGCATTTGCTTTATACCTTCAAGGCAATCGCTAAGTATTATTTTATTTAAAAATTCCATCCCTATTTTTTTATTTTTTTACGTTCGTTCATTTAATCAAATTTTGTAGTTAATAATCCGCACCAGACACACAACAAGCCGTTATCAACAATTTTTAGAAGTGCAACGCTGATACTTTTGCTTCATATTCCAAACCCTCATCACGCCCAAACGATCGATTTTTAATTGTTCAGATTCAGTCATCTTATTTGATTTTTATTTTATTCAATATATTGCTATTCATTTTTATTCGCATTGGCAGTCCTGCTTTGTCCCAAGCCAACAAAATTGCATCTCTTGTGTCCTGATTGGTTTGACCTTTTACAAGTCCTCCGGTTAAATTTTTCAACTCTTCGTGTGATATTTTCTGCCGGTGATCTGCTCCCCAAATTTTTTTCAAAGGAGGAGCCTCAAATACATTTAAGCCGTAATATTTTGCCATTTCAATTATCTTACGTCCGGTTTCCTCGTTTCTTCCTACACCGTTTGCGACTGTATCAGAAATTGATTTTTTAGCATAACTTGGAGTGTGAAAATTGTGCGGTCTATTCAGCCAACCGGCTTCAACATAAATTTCAATATCACAGTGGTATTGGCTAAGTTTTTTGTGTTCTGCAATTCTTTTGAAAATTTCAATGACAATTTCAGGGAATGAATAAGCCCCATGTTGAAGTTGTATATCAGTTCCATTTAACATTATTTCACAATAGCCTGATTTTGAAACGTCAGGGTCAATTCCGATTATTAGTTTGTTTATTAGCAATCCATTGTTTTCGGCTCATCCCGCTTGCCCACCAGTTTACAACATCTTCGGCATCATCGAATTCTAAATACTTTCCCTTTTCATTTATCAATTTTTGAACTGTGTTTATATACGCACGTTTAAAATTTGTGTAATTTATAAAGTCTTTCCTCATTCTTTTTGGGTCCATTGGGCAGCCAACACAGCCAATTCTGTCTTGTGTATTGTATAGTGAACATTTCTCGATTCCTCTTTCGGTTAAGAACTGTAAAACATCTTTTTTATCCCAATTAAATATAGGGTGAATAAATATTTTATCCTGTCCCTTAATACAACTATGCTCTTGCTCTTTTCGTTTTGCTCTTTTTGCGCTTTCACTTGCCGTAATTCCCGTTATTACAACAGAATTTATTCCGTTTCTTTCTTTTAGATATTCACAACAAAATCTCACTTGTCGAAGTGGAAGCATTCCATTTTTGTAAATTAATTGATACATTGTCATTTTCGGTCTTACCCAATTAACATCAGGGTAATTTTCTTTGATGAATTTAAGTAGTTCAATCGGGTCAACAGAGGTTTTATAAAAAAATGCTTTAAACTTTACTTCTGCCATTTTTGCTAATTCATAAATAACCTGACTATCTTTTCCACCGGAGAATGCCAAATGAAATCCAAAATCATTATACGTAAGTGCAAGTTTTTCAGCATTTTTTATTAATTTAATACTATGCTGTATTTTTTCGTCTAAGTTCATAAATTGATTATTTAGCTTTTTTGATTATTATGTGTTCAATTTCTTTCCAGTTCGGTTATTTGGTAGTTATGCTCCATTTCTACATTCGTTCCCCGATTGAAGTTTTGTGCTAACATACCGTATTTATTTTTTTTCTTCCCTCGCTTTTAAAACAAATAATTTTTCAATCTGTTTATATGTTTTAGTTTGGTTCATACTATTTGTAATTTCTTTTTCCCAAATACATTCAAAATCATTAGGTGCTTGATATTCACTTACAAATACTGTATGTCCTTGCTTGCTCATTTTTCTACACCATTCAAAGAAATTGTCGTGATTAAAGTCCTTTGATGTCGAATATTGTTTTGTATCCTTGTAAGGTATATCACAATAAATCAAACAAGGTTCATTAAACTCAAAATCTTTGTAGTCTTTTGAAAAGAATTTTACATCATTCAAATCGTTTATTTGAGATTCAGTATTTCTAATCTGTTCATCAATGTAATTTCTGTGTGTTTTTCCTACATTATGTCCAGAATATCCACCATCAAAAAATCTTCCGTTGTAACTTCCCATCCAACCAATCCATCCAATAAGAAAATCATCAAACTCTATGTTTGTTCCATTGTTGTATTCAGTTCTTGCTTTTGAGTATAATTCTTTTGATATTGTTTTAGGTCTTTCTCTGTTTTCTTGAAGTCCTTTCCACATAGCAATAAGATATTTATTCTTATCGTTTGCAACTCTCATCCCATCAACATTTTGAATAATGTGGCAACCACCACAAAACATATCAACAAACCATTGCATATACTTCATAATTCCTTTTAATTTTTCAAATTAATTTTTGCAACCGGAAAAACTTACTATTATTTTCACTTTGCTTTTTTGATTATTATGTGTTCAATTTCTTTCCAGTTCTCAATCCCGATTATATCTATCCTTTTTACTCCCTTTTTTTGTTTAAAAAATTCGACAAATACAAACTCTCTTTCTTGTGTTAGTTTTGTGAGAATTATAGGAGCCTGTCCGTTTATTCCAATGTAGTAGTTCATATCTTTATTACTTTAAATGTTTTGGAATCAATTACAATAAAATAAAGCCCAGACCGGAATAAATTAAAACTTATAGAAGTTTCAAAAGTGTTTATATTGTCAAATTTTATTACTAAGAGACCATTATCA
>JAGVVH010000396.1 GCA_019135895.1 Bacteroidota bacterium
TACTTTCGCCTTGAAGGCTCCGGAATGTTTTTGTCTTTTAGATTTCATAATACACTGGTTTTATGTTGTCAAATATAACCTTAACCAGTGGTCTTAATTCAGGGGAGTATTATATTCCGTACTTTTCGAAGATGGTGATCATCTTCTGCTTTTCCTGTTCAAAAAAATCATTGTTTTTCATTTTCTTTAAAATTAAATTAATAATAAATGTTTGTAATGCAAATATATTCAGTGCATTACGAAGAAAATGGATGATTTTTAGAATGTCGTAGGATATGTCGTGAAGACAAAAGACCAGAAGGTCGAAAATAAGCAAACTTGTGCTATATTATCAACTTAAAAATATAATGGGAAGGTTTATGAGATGTCGTTATTTTTTAACGTGATGTCGTCCTTTTTGGAATATCCAAACTATTGAAAATTGTGTCAAAACGCTTTTTAACATCTTTTCTCAATTTACCATCGAATCTCAGCTTTCCATTTGTAAAGTATTTACCCTTAACAGATTTATAAAACAATTTGCTTGCGATCTCAGTATTAGACGGTAAGACTGAATGATGTAATAAATTTTTGCTTAAACATTGTATAAAGTAAGCAAAGTGATTGTGTTTTTCACCTTTCCATTTCACTGGGTTGGGTGATCTTTCAGGATTACCTTCACTAAATCTAATAAACAACTTTCTGAATTCAGGCAGGGGACAATCGATATATCCTTCTCTCACCAATCCTTTATGTAGCTGAAATATACATCTTCTACTGGTATTGTAGGGAAAATCCTTCATTCTGAAAATATAAATGGGTACAACCTCAGGTGGTTTTGGTTGCATCTGTGCGTCTTGGACATTATTAGCAACATCTTCCTTCTCCTGAGTATTTGAAGGTACTTTCTTGTCTTTGGGGTTAATACCCGCATAAATAGTTTCTAAGTCCTGTGGGTTGGAAGTTATCTGTTCATCATTGTTCCCTATACAAACAGATATTAGTTTTAAAACGTTCTCACAAGCTTGAATCTTATATTTAATGAGATCGTTGAGAGTTATATCATTAAGTGTTTTTAAAGATTGTTCCTTTAGTATTAGGTCAGCTTTGGCATCAGTAATTTGATCATGAATTTCACGAAAGAGTGTATCCTGATTTGTGCCAGGATTAGAGAAAATGCTAAGTTTGAAAGCATTGAATCCATGCTTTAAAAATTCATCTAAATCAACAGGACTACTATATCCGTTCAGCTCGAAATAAATCATCGAAGGAGGAATGTGCCCCTCCATTTCAATTTCCGCTAATAACTCTTCTTTGTTGTCAAATTCATCAGGAATTTCCCGAACTTTTGACTTAAATTCATTATCATTAAGAACCTTTATGAAGTCAACTATTGGATCAATCATTATAAGAAATTAAATGTAATATTTAAAAGACAACGGAGGTATCTCAGATCTGCTGAATGGCGCAGCAGTTAATATATCACCAATATTGTCTGCGAATCGCAAAGTTACCGGTTTGCCATCAGCATATATACAAGCATTGTAATTTAATTTGGTAAGAGCAAGAATATCCTGGAGGACCTGTTTAATATCTGAATCTCCCTGAGTAATTTCAACATACAAAGGATTAGGTACTTCAGAAGCCAGTGATGTATCAAGTCTCGGAACAAAACCTACTGTCCACAAATATCCTGATGAGGGGGAATTGATGTATGCCAGGCCTCTAAGTATCGGGAACTTGCTGTTGTCTCTGTAAATTTTTAATGGAGCATGATCTTTGATTGTAACACCAACTACATTAATATTCATTCCGGCACCTTTGACAAATCCTTGCCACTCGATTTCATTAAACCTGGTTTTAGCATGAAGGAAAATTTCTGAAGGCTCAACACCTTCCGAAGACTTATAAGTATCGATTGCCATCCTAATCAGTTCCTCAGCCTGAGCGGGTTTTAAATGGAAATCTCCGAATTTTGAATTGTACCATGGACCTACTGCACCTTTAAAAACAAATCCGTCACCGCTGTCAAGAAACATTTGTGCTGCACAACATGCAGTTCGCGGATCAGTACTTCTTTCATCTTTTTTGAATACGAGGCCTACATAGCAGACTCCTTTTCTTATGTCTGCCAGTTTCCAGGGTTTACCGCCGGTTTTATAAAATGCTGCAGTAGAAATTGACCATGCCATATGTCCCCGGATTTTAGAAAAGTCCCGGCGCACTGTTCCCAATGAGTTAAGATAATCATATGGATACAAGGTGCTTTCTCTTATGATCTGTGTTGGTAATGTATGTTTGAGCAGTCTGGCTTTAAGTTGGTTATGAAAATTAGCTTCAAATGCATACGGTGTTGAAGCAATATTTAATTCA
>JAGVVH010000139.1 GCA_019135895.1 Bacteroidota bacterium
AAATTAGCAATCAGAATATTACAGCAAATTATAATATCATTCTTGAATTATTGCGTAATGATGGTTTTGAAATTACCTCTAACACATCATCTGCTGGGTTATCAGATGTCAAGATTGTGATTAGGAACATATGTGAAGATGAGGCTAAAAAAGAAAATAAAGCAGATGTTGTTTTCAAACAAGATAACGTTTCCCAAATAACAGCAGCTAATAAGACCGCAAAAGAATCACTACAAGATAGTAAGAAGCAGAAAGGTCAAAAGACTACTGCGAACAAGAAGCAGAAGAAAGAGACTGTAACCCAAAAATCAAATACTCAAAAAGTCATAATGACCTATGCAAAAACAAAAGAATTTATTTCTAGTAATCTGCCATTGTTAAAAAGAATATTCAAGGAACATGTTTCGCCTGCTGCAATCCGCTTACTAAAAAATGACACCGTAATGGCATTTGCTATAAGGCAGAGCTATTATTTTCTTCCACCAAAAGTTACAATGGTTCTTTCTCAGGAAATGTATGTTGCGGGCTGCATGGCAAGCAGAAAAATGATTATCAATTATATTACCTAATATTTTTAAATTAAAAGAGAGACCTTTGCTGCAATTTTAGATGATGAATAATATGATTCTCAAACCTATATTAAATCTATGCTTTAATGAGGTATTAATATGCAATGGGAATTCAAGATGCTCAAATTTGAAATCCACCGAGGTATTATCGATGTCTCTGTAAATGAACGTAAATGTGAAGCAGAAATGAATATGCTGGGTAAAGAGGGTTGGGAGCTCGTCAATTCTTTTGTTACAAATGACTGCGACGGCATGACAAATCTTGTTCTAATGACGTTTAAAAGAGAAAAAAGATAATAATTAATTTAAAATAGAAATTACACTCTATTTAAACAGTTAAATTTTATTTTAACGGTTTTTAGAGAGCTAATTTGACAAACCGAGGCATTAAGAGAAATATTCTACAATACAAGGAGAAGGGGGTGATTGGACTAATTGTGGACATAACTTCACTTTCGCTATTAAAAAAAGAAAAGGTGTCTGGGAAGAAGTTGGCCGTCCACATGATCTTAACCCTTTAACTTATGCTGATGTGCCAGAAGGATGGAATGACTGAATAAATTAAATATACACCTGACAAAATGTTGTTTCACAATAACAAAATATTAGGGGGCTATTATGAATATAAAAAGAATTTTAACAATCCTATTGTCTTTTGTTGCAATTTTACTGGTTGCAAATGTTATTGAATTAGCCGCTTCTAATGTCAATGACATTCCAAAACCAAATGCTGAATCTGTTTCAATGGGCAAAATTTTAGGATTATCAGCAGTATCATCTTTCTCTCCAGGAATTGCACTTTTGAGTGTTACATATAATGTAAAAAAGAATAAAAATAGTCATGGAGAAAATAATTGGTTAGTTGGCTGGTTGTGGTTATTTTGGATTGTAGCTTTTATTGATGTTATGCTTGATAAATTTCCAATTCTGTCAAATGTAAATCATTTTGTTGAACATGGGCTAATTTGGTATGTCGCTTATGTTGCTGTTACCGCTTTGGGCGCAGATATGTCAATGATTTATGGAGCACTCACCGGATCGGGAGTTCAGGCAGTCCGACAAACATACCATGCAACGGTAACTGCCGGCAGTTTAGGAACGGGAACTCCCATTGTAAGCACCATAGAGGATGTAGTGACAGGAATGGCAATGTACGCCATGATTTAATAAAAAAATATTTTATTAATCAAATATCAGGAGAATTATCATGTCAATAAATAAAAATACAAAGAACGCTTTTGTTGGTATTTTGTTAGGGATAGCTCTTCATCTCATTGCTTTTTTCATAAATACTTCGATTGGGATCAATGAGGCATTGAGCGCTATACTTGTTATCAGCGGATATTCTTTATTAATATGGGGGTGCTGGCTGTACATTAAAGAAAAGGGTTATAACGGAGCATGGGCAGTTCTTGGACTACTAGGAATTATTGGGATAATAATTCTATTTTTCTTTAAGGATAAAAAGGCAGAACATAAAAAAGAAGTCCCTATCACTAAATAAACCAGAAAAAATACTATGGGCTTATCTTGGGAATAGGGTCACACAGGAGGATCAGAAATGAAAAAGATTACTTTCATTATTGCTTTGACGATTACATGTTTATTATTAGCAAGTTTAATTTCTTATGCACAAATTGTGGTTGACATAACCGGTCTTAGGACAATGTGTCCCACCGATTATTTTAAAACATTACATAAAGGTTCAAGAACGTTATGCATACAGAAAGATCCTAGAGTCGTTGCTGTTACTCTTGTAAATCG
>JAGVVH010000330.1 GCA_019135895.1 Bacteroidota bacterium
ACGCAAGCAGGGGTTTCGTGCTTCGTAGGACAGTTAAGTGGTAAATTTAAAGTTCAGTTCTTCGTAGGAAGTTCAGTGGTTAAAATCCCTGCCTGCGTATAGCTGAGAACCGTTAGTTGCAATGCTATGTTACATGTATGAGAGGAATAATCGGTGTTTTTCGGTGTTCCCTTCTGCTCTAACACTGGCTGCGGCGCGGAAGCAGAGAAATAATGATGCAATAGAGTGTATTGGGGTTGGTAAAAGCTTAGAGAGCGTGGAAAGCTTGCTTTCAAGAGCTTGAAAAGCTTTTACCAAGCTACAGGAATAATATGATAAAGTCAATACCCCCCTCACAAACAATTAAAGAATTCAAGTACAGTTCAATAAATGCGATGCATTTAGTTGAAATTTTTAATCTGCGTCACGCCTGCCAGGAGAGTGAAGGCAGAAGTGACCACCGGCATAATTTATCACTGTCGACATATCACCTGATATATCTAATGATAAATTATTAAAAACACCTCGGAGCCAGATCAGGGGATTCGTAAGAACAGAAAGACAACAATAAGAAGCACAGCAACTAACTGTCCGGTATAACGCATAATGCTTGTCACAGCTTTTGCGAAGAAGGGCAAAAGCTGCGCCACGGCAGTTGAAACTGCCGACGCATTACGCATCATACCGGCCTAACGTTAGCGTGCATAATCGACAATCCTGTAAGATGAGAAAGCACTTAATAATTAGCGCATTACTGATAAGTCATATGACTATTCAAGCTCAAAATGTCGATAATCAGTACATTGGAGTGAATCTATTACAGATACCTGCATTGACTTTTAATGCAAATTATACAAGAGAATTTACTCCAACCTTTACCAGTATTCTTGAATTGGGGTTTACACCTAATTATGTGAACGCACAAAATGTGGATCTCGTCGGCAATCTACTGACTCCACATAGTAAAGGTGCAAATGAAGGTTATGAAATTGATAAACAAACTGGTGGTTACATTAAAATGGGTGGCTATTTAAATCTCAGATACAGTCTTGAAAAAACCAATTACTTTCATTTTGGCGTATCCATTTGCAATTCTATGATTTATGAAAGTGGTACATACCAAGCTCTTATTTGGCCTAGTCCCGCTATTCAGGGTGTGGAGCAAACAAAATATGTCTTTGGTTTAAACCTTGCCTTCGGCTATGAGTTTACTCTTTGCCGTAAGCTAAGAACGAACATTGATTTCCAAATTTCATTACCCAATAAAAACTATGAAGATTTATACGGGTATAGAAATTATATACCAGGCATGGGGTATAAAGATTATGAAGGCTATTGGTTCCCGATGCTTATATGGAACATTAAATATCAATTATAATAACTTACGCACGCTAACAGGTCGGTATATGTCATTGGCTTTTCCGCACCGCGAAAATCTTCTGGCTAAAGAGGACCGCTTAGTGGTCAGCGGTGCGGCCTGCCCCGGCTGCCGCCGGGGACTCCCACTGGTGTCACGGTTTTTGCCAACGCGAGAATAAACAAGTAACAATCATATCCCTACAGCGCATTACGAGTGCAAAAACACGCGCCACCCCGACTCGGCGCCAACAACACATACCGCCGAACGTTAGCTGCAACCATAAAATGCAGCTAACTCAATGAAATTATGGAACATATAAGAAATCTATTTAATAGAATCCTAAAGTTGAATTTTCCTTCTCCTGGAGGGAAAGAAATAGCTGGAATAGACCTAGTATTGCTAGATTCTGATATTATGGGTTTGGCTGATTCATTTCTCAAAAAGAAAGGAATAATTTCAATAGAGAAATTAAAAATCTTAAGAGAATGCAAAAATGACCTAAATAATTTGTTACCACTCCTTGATCAATCCGAAAGACTATACTTTGGACTACTTGATGAACTAGTTTACAATATGATAAATCTATCATCCAAGAAATAAGAAGTAAAATGGCAGCAGCTAACAGGTCGGTATATGTCATTGGCGCTCCGCACCGCGAGAATCTTCTGGCTAAAGAGGACCGTTGAGTGGTCGGCGGTGCGGCCTGCCCCGGCTACCGCCGGGGACTCCCGCCTGGTGTCACGGTTTTTGCCAACGCGAGAATAAACTTTTAACAATCATAACCCTGCATCGCATCACGAGTGCAAAAACACGCGCCACCCCGAAGCGGCGCCAACAACACATACCGCCGAACGTTAGGGCCAATAGCGGCTTGTATAATTGAAAATGTAGCTATGTGCGTTTATCACATCTATATGGGGGCCAGCTGAACATCTCGCTGCAAAGTGACTCGCCAACGCGCCGCAACTTAGATTAATAGCAACAAACAGA